>CBIHRE010000012.1:0-22439 GCA_966212385.1 uncultured Akkermansia sp.
TGTGGCCTAGCGGACGGGCCTCAGACGAATTTCAACTTCCGTGCCGCGAAGGCCAGCATGCGAAAAAGCAGCAGCCCGTGTTTCCAGCGTTGGATATTGGTGCTGCCGTAGGTGCGCTCTCGGTAGCGGATGGGAATGTCTCGGATCTTCAGGTTCAATTTGTCCGCACCGAAAAGGAGATCGAAATCTCCAAAGGGGTCAAAGTTCCCGAAGTAGGCGCGATTGGCGGCGATTCTCAGGTAATGTTCGCGGCGCAGGACCTTGGTGCCGCAGAGGGTGTCTTTGACGCGTTGGCCCAAAAGCCATGAGAAAGCCACGCCGAAAAAGTGATTGGCGATCATGTTGAGAAATTGCATCGCCTCCTTGTCCATCGGGTAGACGAGCCGGGAGCCGTTGGCGAATTCCGCCTGCCTGGAGGCGACTGCGTCATAAAATTTTGGCAGTTCCTCCGGCGGCATCGTTAGGTCCGCGTCCAAGATCATCAGGATCTCACCGGTGGCGACGGCGAAGGCCTCGCGAACGGCGTTGCCCTTGCCTTTGCCGGTTTGGCGAAGGCTGACGATACGCCGGCTGGGATAGGCGAGTCGCACGCGTTCTATTTCGTCCCAGGTATTGTCGCTGGAGTGTCCTTCGATGAACACCAGCTCGGTGCCGCCGCCGAGATCCGGGGTGCGTTGCACGGCGGCCTCGATGTTGCCTGCTTCGTTTCGCGCGGGGATGATGACGGAGACGGTCGGTGCTTTGATCGTCTGCGCGTGGGCGGGGGGGCGGAGCCTTGCGATTTCGAAGATCGAAAATCCGAGTGGCGCCAGCAGAGGCGCGACGAGTCTGTTCAGGAAGGGCGCGATCCCCGGGGTGGGCAAGGGCCAGAGAATTCGAGACTGGCGCTTGATCGATTCCCACCCGGAGAGATGGAGAAGGTTTTCGATGTCGCCGGACGAAAGCCAGCTGGAGGTGGGAGACTTTTGGCGGACGCCGATCCATTCGGCGAGCCGGTGGACGGGCCGCCAGACGTTATTATGGTAGTTGACGATCAGGCGTGTCTCCGGAGTCGCGACGCGGGTGATTTGCTCCAAGAGTCGCTGAACGTCCGCCGCAAGATTGAGCGTGTCGGAAAGAATGACGACGTCGTAGGTGCCGGGTAAATCCAGGCATTCTCCGATTTGGAGATGAAAGTCGCCTTCGGGCACGAGTGTCCTAGCCCGCAGGAGCTGCGCGGCGGAGAGGTCAACGCCCGTTTTATGAGCGGCCTTGATCGAGGCCAGCAGTTCGCCGCTCCCGCATCCGATCTCCAGCACCGACGCGGTTTCGGGAATCAGCAAGTTGTAGTAATGGGCGAGAACCCTCCGATAACCGAGGGCGTGGCGGTTTAGCGGCGGAGCTTGATCAAAATGCGCGCGCACATGGTCTAGGTGCTGGCTCGCAAGCTTTCCGGGTTCTTTGCTCATGAAGGAGGGAGAAGTGGAGTCGGGCGTATCGAAAATCCCGAGGCGGGTTAGGTGCAAGATGTAGGGAGAGGTGGGGTCGGCGCCACGACGTTGACCCTATTTCTTGGGCATGGAGTGGCCGCAACCGCGTATCATGCCTGGTCGACGCGAGGTGCTTGTCTTACGCCGATTTCACGGGAATACGGCGGTTTGAACCGGAGCGCACGACGTAGAGCGGGCGTCGTTTAACCTCGTCGTAGATGCGTGCGATGTATTCCCCGACGATCCCCAAGGCGGCGAGTTGGGCGCCACCGAGAAAGAGCATCAAGGACACCAGCGTGGTGAAGCCGGTGAAAGCTGATTCATGTCCGAGCAGGCGCTTGCAAATAAAATAGGCCGCCGTGGCGAAACCTGACGCGCATGCGGTGGTTCCCAGCCAAGTCAGCGCCCGCAGAGGCATGTAAGAGAACCCGAAGATCGCGTCCGCCGCGTAATGGAAAAGGCGGCGGAGTGTTTGCTTGGGCTGGCCGGCTCCCCGGGCCGCGCGGTCGTAGAGAATTTCTTTTCGCGTGAAGCCCACCCAAGCGCGCAAACCCGGGAAAAAGCGGTGTCGTTCGGGCAGCAGGCCGAGCGCGTTCACTGCCTCGCGGTCCATCAAGCCGAAGGTGCCTGAATCCGGGTCGAGCGGAAAGTCCGAGATGGAGCCGAAGATGCGGTGAAAGGCGTCCATGCCAAGGCGGCGCAGGCCGGTTTCCTGGCGCGAGCGACGACGGGCGACGACCACATTGGCTCCGGCCTTCCATGCTGCCACGAGTTCGATAGCCAGTTCGGGCGGATCCTGGAGGTCGCCATCAAGGGTGATGATCGCGTCCGGCTCGCTCTCTCTCGCCGCGTCGACCGCGGCGGCGAGAGCGGCTTGATGGCCGAAGTTGCGAGAAAGAAGAATGGGGCGGAGCCAATCGTGGATGCGCGCCGCCTCGAGAAGGAGACTCGGGGTCGAATCCGAGCTGCCATCGTCGGCGATGAACACGAGGCAGGCGTCCGGGGCGAGGCGCTCGCGGACGGACGCCATCCGGGCCAGCAGCTCCGGAACGACCTGTTGTTCGTTGAAGACGGGCAGTGCGAAAGCGAGGAGCCGCGGGGGAGGCGTCATGACAGGCGGCAAGCGGGAGCGAACGGCAAGGCGCGAGGCGGTTACGCGGTCGACGACTCAGCGAAACACGTTGTATTTGACGATGGCATACAGGGCGCGAAAGCCGTCGCGCCAGCCGATCTTCTTTCCCTCCTTGTAGGTGCGACCGTAGTAGCTGATGCCGACCTCGTAGACGACGACATCGGGGATCTTCGAGATTTTAGCGGTGATCTCCGGTTCGAAGCCGAAGCGGTTTTCCTCGATGGCAATCTGTTTCACGACCTCTCGTTTCATCACCTTGTAACAGGTTTCCATGTCCGTGAGGTTGAGATTCGTGAACATGTTGGAGAGCAGGGTCAGGAACTTGTTGCCGACCATGTGCCAGAAGTAGACGACCCGGTGAGGGCCGCCTCCCATAAATCGAGAGCCGAAGACGACGTCGGCCTTGCCGGTTTCGATCGGGGAAAGAAGGAGCGGATATTCCTGCGGGTCGTATTCGAGGTCGGCGTCCTGAATCAGCACGATATCGCCGGTGGCGGCGGCGAAGCCGGTGCGCAGGGCCGCGCCTTTGCCTTGGTTTACCTCGTGGTAGATGATCTTGTCCACCAGCGGCGCGATTTCCGTCTTAAGCTTGTCGCGTGTGCCATCGCGCGAGCAATCGTCGACGATGATGATCTCGCGGTCCGCCACCGGCGCGGCGCGGACGGCGTCGACGATGGTGCGGATGGTGCGGAGCTCGTTGTAGCAGGGGATGACGATGGAAAGCTTCATGCGCGGCGGCGAGGCGACGCTAGGTCGCGGGTGGGGAGAGGGAAGCGGATTCGATGCGGTGAGGTCAGGCCGCGGATGCCTGGTCCGTGGGCTGGGGCGGGGATTGACGACGTTACCCCCGGGGCTGCAAATGGGGCGGCCCTTCGATGATCGATCAAGTCCCACGTATTCGTATCCGCGCCCGACGGGGCTGGGCCGCTCTGGAGCCGCGGGAACTTTGGGAGTATCGAGACGTGTTGCTGATGCTGGCGGCGAGGGACCTGAAGCTGCGGTATCGGCAGACCGCCTTGGGGGTGGCGTGGGTCGTCCTGCAGCCTCTGGTCGCGGGGCTGATTTTCGCGGTGGTCTTTGGCCATTTCGCCCGATTGCCGAGCGGCGGTCATCCGTATCTGTTGTACTTGTTCGCCGGCGTGGTGCAGCGGGCGGGCAACAGTCTGGTGGCCGAGGCACGTTTGATCACGAAGGTCTATTTCCCGCGAATGTTGATACCTTTGGCGGCGGCGCTGGCCGCGACGGTGGATTTCGCGGTCTCGCTGGTCGCACTGGCGGGGTTGCTGGCGTGGCATCGGGTTTGGCCGGGGACCGAGCTGCTTCTGTTGCCGCTGGCGGTGGCGTTGGTGGGAGCGCTCGCGCTCGGCGTGGGCCTGTGGGTGGCGGCTTTGAACGTGCGCTATCGCGATTTCGCGTATGCGCTGCCTTTCGTCCTCCAGATCGGGATGTATGCTTCGCCGGTGGTCTATGGCCCGGACTTGCTGCCGGAAAGCTGGCGCGACTGGTATTGGCTCAATCCGATGGCGGGCTCGCTGGAAGCGCTCCGGGCGGCGTTGCTGGACGGCGGGATCATGCCGTGGCGGGCGGTGGCGATGGCTGCTCTCATCGCGGTGGTGGTCTTGTTGTCCGGAGCCTATTATTTTCGCCGAGCGGAGCGCGATTTCGCGGACAGTCTCTGAGTGCACATGAGCGATGTCGCGATCCGTATCGAAGGCTTGGGCAAACGCTACCCGTCGAGGGGCGGCGGGCGGGCGGTGGCTTATCGCACCTTGCGCGACGAAATCATGGGCTTGCCCGGACGTCTGTGGCGGCGAGCGGGCTCTAGCGCCGAGGCCGGCGACTTTTGGGCCTTGCGCGGCGTGTCGTTCGAAGTGCGTCGCGGCGAGGTGCTGGGCATCATCGGCCGGAACGGCGCGGGGAAGAGCACGCTGTTGAAGATCCTTTCCCGGGTCGTGGAGCCCACGGAAGGCGAGGTGGACCTGCACGGACGTCTCGGCTCGCTGCTGGAGGTGGGCACGGGTTTCCACCCGGAATTGACGGGACGGGAAAATATTTTCCTGAGCGGCGCCCTGCTTGGAATGCGCAGGCATGAGGTCCGGGCTTGTTTCGATGAAATCGTGGCTTTCGCGGAGGTGGAGGCGGCGCTTGATCGTCCGGTGAAGCACTATTCCAGCGGCATGCACGCGCGCCTTGGCTTCGCGGTGGCGGCCCATCTTCGGACGGAGATTCTGCTGCTTGACGAGGTGCTGGCGGTCGGCGACGCGGAGTTTCAACGACGTTGCCTTGGCAAGATGGGCGAGGTTGCGGGCGAGGGACGGACGGTGGTTTTCGTGAGCCACAATCTCGCGGCGGTCCGGCAAATGTGCACGCGGGCCCTGTGGCTGGCGGAGGGGCGTGTGCGGGGATGCGGCGAGGTCGCGGATCTTGTCGCCGGCTATCTCCGTGCGGGGGGCGGCTCGTCGAATCGCAACGACGGCGCGGAGGCCGGGCGCGAGGTGTGGTTCGAGGAGGCTCGGTTGGTCGACGCGGCCGGTGAGCCCGCGGGCGAATTTTGCGTAGGGGACGACGTGGGCATCGAGTTTCGGCTCAGGACCGCCCCGTCGAAGCGGGGAAAACCGATCAAGCTGGCGGTCGCGCTTTGCACGACCGATGGATTGGCCCTGGCCCACATGATCGACGTGGATTCGGATTTCAGTCTCGTATCGGCGCAGGAAGACCAGTGGGTGCGGGTGGTGATACGGGACCAGCGTTTTTATCCCGGCGCCTACGAGCTCTCCTTGTGGGCCGGCTCCACCGACAGCCAGCTGACCTTTGCGGAGTGGCCCGACGCGTTGCGCTTGGTGGTGGTGGGCGGCGGTGGAAAAACCGCGCGAACGCTGCCGCGTTCCGCCGGGGTGGTGTTCCTGACCCCGCGTTGGGAGGTGCGTTCGTGAACGCGGCGCACGGATTACGGACCGGGATCGGCCGCCTTTTTCGGAGGCTGAGCGGGCGCTTGGCGCGGCTTGGCGCTCGTCTCGAGGACGGGCGACGTTTTCACGAGCATCAGCGCTGGCTATGCGACCGCGGCGACCAGCGGGCGCGGCTCGAATACGCCCTCGACGAACGTTCCGTGGTGTTCGACGTCGGCGGATTCGAGGGGCAATGGGCGAGCGATATCGCGGGCCGTTTCGCCTGCCGGATCGAGATTTTCGAGCCTATGCCGAGCGCGGTGGACGGTTTGAGGCGTCGGTTTGCGGCCAACCCTAAGATAACGGTGCATGATTTCGCGCTCGGCCCTGCGGACGGGCGTTTGAAGCTCACGTTGGCGGGCGATGCATCGTCGTTGCTGCCGCATGCGGCTGCGGGCGAGCCGGCGGTGGAGGTCGCGGTGCGCGATATCGCCGCTTATTGCGAGCAAGCGGGGGTGTCGCGCATCGACCTGCTGAAGCTGAACATCGAGGGCGGAGAATACGCGTTGCTCGAGCGCCTGGTGGAAAGCGGGTGGATCACTCGGGTGCGAAATTTGCAGGTTCAGTTCCACGATTTTGTGCCGCGCGCCGAAGCGCTTCGCGAAAGCCTGGCCGAAAGGCTGATGCTCACGCACGAGCGGGCATGGTGCTACGAATTCGTTTGGGAGAGCTGGCGACTGAAGGAGCGGCCGTCGTGATCTTGGTGCGCTGCAAAGGCGGACTGGGGAATCAGATGTTCCAATACGCGGCGGCCCTCGCCTTGGCTCGTCGGCATGGCGTGCGCCTCGCGATCGATACCTCTTGGTATACCATGGAGCCGCGTGGCGACCGACCGACGCGGACCTTCGATCTGGGGAATTTCCGGATTTCGGGCGAGGTAGCGGGTGAGCGTGAGGCTCGCCGGCTTGGCATGCCGGCGCCGGATGCCGGGTCGGGGACGCGCAGGGCGCGTCTCCGCGCCCTGCTCCGCGGCAGGACGCACTTCAGCGATGACGCCATGGGTCTGCTTCCAAGGTATTTTCGGCTTGGGCCACGCACCAATCTGGCGGGTTATTTCCAACATCCCGAATACTTCTCGGCGATCGCACCGATCCTCCGTCAGGAGTTCGCGCCTCGCGATCCGCCGCCGGCGGCGGTCGCGGAATTCGCGAGGCATCTGCGCGCCACGCCGTCGGTTTGCATCCAGGTGAGGCGGACCGACTTTGTCTCGGCTCCCGAGGTGGCCGCGGTGCATGACTGCATTTCCCCGGACTATTACCGGCGTGCCTGGGCGCGGCTCGGGTCCGAAGGGAGCGACCTGACCGGATACGTTTTCACCGACGATCAGGACTGGGCGCGCGAGTATTTTGCCGCGTGGCCCGATGTGGAGGTGCTGGGCCGGGAGTGGGACGGCCCGGCTTTTCTGCATCGATTTCATCTTATGCAACAGTGCCGCCACCATATCCTGGCCAACAGCACCTGGGGCTGGTGGGCGGCTTGGCTGGCGGGGCGCGCGGATGGGCGCGTGATTTTGCCCGACGAATGGCTCCGCGGACGAGGGACGCTCGATCTGGGGCTGGTCTGCGAGGGTTGGGAGACCGAATCGGGGGCGCGGGCATGAGCACCTCCGGCCGTGTGCCAAGAATCAGCGTGCTCATGCCGGTGCACAACGCCGGTGCTTTTCTCGACGAGGCCTTGGGCAGCCTGGCGGCGCAGACCTTCCGCGACTTTGAGTTGGTCGCGGTCGATGACGCATCGGGAGATGGTGGCGCCGAGCGTCTGAGCGAATGGGGCCGTCGGGTGGCGTGGCTCCGGATGCTGCGCCGGCCGGAACAAGGGGGGGTCGCCGCCGCCCTCAATACCGGCCTCGCACAGTGCCGTGGAGAATTCGTTGCGCGGATGGACGCGGACGACATCGCGATGCCCGACCGGCTGGCGCGTCAGCTTGAGTTCTTGGACAGGCATGCGGATGTGGGGATGTGTGGCGGGCGCGCGATGACGTTTGGCGCGGGTGATGAGGCGCTGATCCGCCCGCCCGAGACGGACGAGGCGATTCGTGCGTGGCTGGTGTTCGGATCGGCCTTCGTCCACCCGACGGTGATGCTGCGGCGCGAGGTTCTGGACAGGGCTGGCGGGCGTTATCGCACGGTGCTCGGCGTGGAAGATTATGAGCTGTGGCTTCGCTTGGCCGAAGTCACCCGGCTGGCGAATTTGCCGGAGCCCTTGCTGCGCTATCGCGTGCATGCCGGGCAATACACGGCGGCCAAGCCGGATTCGCATCATCGGGAGCTGCACCGGCTGCGCTTGGATTGGCTGACGGGGAAGGGGATCGCATTTGATGCGGAGGAGGCGAGGGCGCACGACGCGGTGGCGATCGATCCGGGGGCCGATGAAGCGCTCGATCGCAGGCGAGTGGCGGCGTGGCTGCGACGCTTGTTGCGCGAACTTCCCGCCGTCGGCTGGTGCGGGCCGGGCGCGTTGCGAAAAACCGTGGCGGAGCGCTGGTGGGCATGGGCGGATCGGGGCCCGCGTGGGTTGCGGGCGGCCTTTGGCTACGCCGTGGGGCCGCTGGCGGGCTTCGGAAAGTTGGAGTTGCGACGCGTCGCGCGCCTGTTGGCGGGCGCCAACGAATCGTCGATCCGCCGGAAGGCGCCGCGGTCCTGACAGCCGGCGATTGACGCCGGCTGGACTGCTCGTGCCTTATCGGCTTCGCCTATGGCCCTTGTTTCCGTCGTCGTTCGCACCAAGAACCGGGTGTTCTTCCTCGAGCGCGCCTTGTCGAGCATCGCGGGGCAGCGCGACGCGGAGTTGGAGGCGGTGGTGGTAAACGACGGCGGCGCGCCCGCCGAGGTGGATGCCGTGGCTGCTCGCGCTCGCGCGGGCGGGCTGAATGTCCGCGTCGTGCACCATACGGTTTCACGTGGACGAGGCGCGGCGTGGAACGCGGGTTGGCGCGAGGCTCGGGGCGAGTGGTTGGCCGCGCTGGACGACGACGACACGTGGGCGCCGGATTTTTTGAGCGCGGTGCGCGCGGAGATCTCCGCCGGAGGCGGACGCACGGATTTCGGAATCGCGACGCAGACTTTGGAGATTCGAGAAAAGGCTTCGGGCGCGGCGTGGATCGAGGTTGCGAGCGTCCCGTTCAATCCACGCTTTCAGGTGCTGCGTCTGCGCGATCTGGCGCTGTTGAATCGTTTCACAAACAACGCGTTCGTGTTTCCGCGCGCGGCGCTGGCGGAGGTCGGCGAGGTTCGGGAGGAACTCGATGTGCTTGAGGATTGGGATTTCAACGTGCGCTTTGCGGCTCGTTATCCGATCCGGGTTATCGCGCGGCCGCTGGCGCATTATCGACGGCGTCCGGGCGGCGGCGACGAAGCTTGGGCGAACACCGATTCGGTCAGGCATGAGGCGGCGCGAGATGCGATCCGGGAAGCCTGGCTGCGCGAGGATCTGCAGGCCGGCCGCTTTGGTCCGGGCGTGTTGGCGTTGATGGCCGAGATCGAGAGCAACCGCGGCCTGCGCCTGTTTAATCGCATCGCCTCTTGGTTCGGCCGTTGATCGTGCGAATGAAGGTTTCTGTCATCGTCCTGAATTGGAACGGCCGGGCGCATTTGCAAATCTGCCTGCCGGCGTTGGCGGCGCAAAGCTTCGCCGATTTCGAGACGATCGTGGTGGATAATTTCTCCACGCGGGACGACTCGGTAGCCTATGTTCGCGCGAGGCACCCGGAGGTGCGCCTGGTGGAATTGGGCGAGAATCGCGGATTTTCCGGCGGTAATCTCGCGGGGCTGGATGTCGCGCGAGGCGAGTTCGTCGTTTTGCTGAATAACGACACGTGTCCCGCACCCGACTGGCTGGAGCGTCTGGTCGCTTGCGCCGAGGCGCATCCGGAGGCCGGCATCGTCGCGGCGCATCTGGTCGACTGGGATGGACGTATCACGGATAGCGCCGGCGACGGATGCCGCGTCAGCGGGCGGGGCTATGCGCGCCATCGCCGCAAGCCGGCGACAGAGGCGCCCGATTCCGGCGAATGCTTCGGGGCGTGCGCGGGGGCGGCTCTTTATCGACGGGAACTGATCGCGGACGCGGGTTTTCTGGACGCGGATTTTTTTCTGAATTTCGAGGATACCGATCTTTCGGTGCGCGCGCGCCTGCTTGGCTGGCGGGCATGGTTTTGCCGAGAGGCGGTGGTCAGGCATCGCGTGAGCGCCTCGCAAGGATCCTGGTCGCCGTGGAATGTATTTTATGGAGCGCGCAACCACCTGTGGGTTTGCGCGAAAAACATGCCTGCGTGGCTGCTGCTCAAGCATGCGCCGATCACCTTGGCGGAGATCGTGGTCATGGGTGTGCGGTCCGCGCGGAACGGGCGCTTGACCGATTACCTCCGCGGATTGTGGGCGGGGATTCGCGGCCTCGGTCCCCAGTTGACGAAGCGGCGCGCCTTGCTTGCGCGCCGGCGAGTCTCGGTCCGCGATTTTGAGCGCGAGCTGCACCGTCCCTCCTTGGTCGCCTGGTGGCGGGGGCGAAGGGCGGCGAAAGGAGCGCGCTCATGAACCAAGGCGGCAAGCCTCCCGTGGCGGCGGTGGTGGTCACTTTCTTCCCCGACGCCGGGTTGCCGGCACGTCTCGCGACCATGGCCGGAGAATGCGACCGGATTATCGTCGTGGACAACGGTTCCGATGAAGAAACGAGATCGCTGATCCGTGGCGAAGGCGTGGAGTCGATTTTATTGGATCGGAATCTCGGGCTGGCGAAGGCGCTCAACATCGGCCTGATGCGGGCGATCGAACTGGGTTTCGAGTGGGCGATCACCTTCGACCAGGACAGCACGCCGCGGCCGGGTATGGTGACGGCGTTGTGGCAGACGCGCGCCGGTCATGCGGGGCGGGCTCGTGTGGCTGTGGTCGGGCCACGTCTATGCGAGGAGCGTTTGCTCGCCGAGGATCATCGTTGGATCGTGCCGCACCCCCGATGCCGGCTGTGGTTCGCGCGGTTGCCATGCGGCACTGGCGATCTCGCAGGGGTCGCCTTCGTGATCACTTCGGGCGCTCTCACCGATCTGAAAATATACCGTGAAATCGGTCCGATGGACGAGGGGCTGTTCATCGATTACATCGATCATGATTATTGTCTGCGCGCGCGACGTGCGGGGTATGAAATCCTTGTGAGCGGCGCGGCTTTGTTGACGCACAATCTGGGTGCAAAACGGGAATACCGGGTGGCCGGACGCGTGGTGCGGCCCACGTTTCATTCGGCTCTTCGCCTGCGCTACATGGCGCGCAATCGCTGGATCGTATGGCGGAGATATGCGCGCGAGTTTCCGCATTGGGCGGCGTTCGATTTCGTGTATTCCCACTACAATCTTTTGCGTGTCCTGGTTTTTGAGAATCATCGGTTCGCGAAACTGGTGGCGATGTTTCGGGGAACGTGGGACGGCGCCAGGGGCCGGACGGGGAAAATCTTATGAACAAGCAGAGCACGGGATGCGGCGGAGCGCGGACGATGCTGCGAAAAAAAATCGCGGGGCTTTTGAGGCGATTGGGCGTGCGACCGGTGTTCTTGCGCCTTCGCGACGGGGGGCTCGCGTTGTTGCGGGGCGAGGGCGTGGAAATCGGAGCCTTCGAGCATCCGTCCAAGGTGCCGCGGGGATGCCGGGTGCGTTACGCGGACGTGCTCACCCCTGAGCAGGCCGCGGAGTTGTTTCCCGAGATCGACGCGAGCCGGCTGCTGCGGCCTGATCTGCTGGTCGATCTGGACGCCGACGGCCTCGCGACGATTCCCTCGGGCAGCCTCGATTTTGTCATCGCCTGCCATGTCATCGAACACGTCGCCAATCCCGGGCGCCTCGTGGCGGAGATGGTTCGCGTGATCAAACCGGGCGGGCATGTGGTCATCGCCGCGCCTGATCGCGACTTCACGTTCGACCGTCGCCGGGCCGAGACGCCGATTGCCACTTTGGAAGACTATTTCCGTAACGGCCGTCCTCCGGTCGGACCGGAGGACTACCGGGAAATGATCTCGGCGGTGCATCCCGAGCTGCTGCAGGCGGGCGAGGAGGCGATAAAGGCGGCGTTAACCTCGTTCCACCGGCGTCGCGAGCACCTGAGCGTTTGGACCGCGGCGGGCTTCCGGCGGTTTTTACTCGAGGCCTTCCGTTGGTGCGATGCGCGCATGGAGCCGCGCCACGAGGTGATGTCCGATCGGAATCGATTCGAGTATTTCGGGGTATGGCGGCGCACGGCATGAAAAGCGTCCTGGCGGTCGTCGTGGTGGCCTATCGTTCGCGGGACGAGATCGGGCCGTGCCTGGCTTCGTTGCCGCGCGAGCTGGGAGGGGCGCCGGTCGAGGTCGTGGTGGTGGACAACTCGCTGGACGTGGACGGAACCGGCGACGTGGCCAGATCGGTGTATCCGTCGGTTGACTACGTCGTTCCGGGGGGGAACCTGGGCTTCGGCCGGGCCAACAACCTCGGCTATGCGCGGACGAGCGGAGAATGCGTGCTGTTTCTCAACCCCGACACGGTCTGCGACGCGGCGGCGCTGGCGCACTGCGTGGGGCGGATCCGGTCGGAGCGGGCCGTCGGTTTGCTTTCCCCCAAGCTGGTGATGGCGGACGGCGGCATGGATTTGGCGTGCCGACGGAGCATTCCGACGCTTTGGGACGGCTTTTGCCGGGCGAGCGGGATCGCGGCGTGTTTCCCCAAGAAGGCCTGGGCGGCGGGCTACAACCTGACGCACCTCGATGAGAACGGCACCTACGAGGTGGGGGCCATCAACGGCGCGTTCATGCTCGGGCGGCGAGAGGTGTTCGAGGCGGTGGCGGAGCGCGGGCCGGACGGGCGCGCGCAGGTGTTCGACGAGCGTTTCTTCATGTATGGCGACGATCTCGATCTCTGCATCCGCGTGGCGCGGGCGGGCTGGCGGATCGTCTATGACGGCCGGGCGGCGATCACGCATTTGAAGGGCTTGAGCGTGGCCAAGAGTTACGAGGCGATGTCGGCCGCTATTTTCGACGCCAATCGGGAGGTTTACCTGAAGCATTTCAACCCGCGCGGGTCGCGCTGGGTCGCGTGGAAATGGCGCGCGGCCTTCGGGCTTTGGAAGGCGGTGTCGCGGGCGAAGGCGCGGCTGCGCGGCTATCGGCAGGTGAAACCGCTTTGAGGGGCTCGGACAGCCGTTCGCAGGTCAGGCCGCGCCTCGGCGCCACCGGGGGAGGGTGAGCGCGAGGATTTGGAGATCGAGCCATAGCGACCAGGCCTCGATGTAATAAATGTCGTGCTGGACGCGGCGGGCGAGGTCGGTGTCGCCGCGGAGGCCGTTGACCTGCGCCCAGCCGGTCATGCCGGGTTTAACGAGGTGGCGCGGCAGGTAGTGGGGGATCTCCCCCGCGAGACGAGCGGCATGCACGGGACGCTCGGGGCGCGGCCCGACGAGACTCATGTCGCCGCGCAGAACGTTCCAGAACTGGGGCAACTCATCGAGGTTCCAGCGGCGCATCCATGCGCCGATGCGAAGGAGTCTGGGGTCGCCGCGCGAGGTGCTTTGCGAGAGGTGGTCGGCGGCGGCCGCGTCCGGTCGCATGCTGCGGAGTTTCCACATGCGAAAGCGCCGGCCTCCGGCGCCGAGACGTTCTTGCGGGAAGAAGGCGGGCGCGCCCGGGGATTCGCGACGAATGAAAACAGCCAGGGCGAGGACGAGCGGGGTGGACAGAGCAAGACCGGCGAGCGCGCCGACGATGTCGAGTGCGCGCTTGAGGCCACGGTTGAAAAGACGGTTGATCGCCAGTTCTTCCACGCCGAGGACCGGCACGCCGCCGATCGTTTGGAGGCGAAGCCCGCTCACCAGGATCTGGAAGGAAGACGGGATGATCTTCCACTCGACGAAAGCGTGTTCGCAGGCTTCGACCACCGCGTGGAGACGCTCGCGGGAAAGGTCGGTGCGGGCGGCGATCAACACGTCTATCTGGGCCTCGCGAAGGGCGCGGGCGAGGTCGGCGCCCGTATCTATGATCGAAACGCCGGAGGCCGGAACGGGGTCGTCGGGCAGCGGAATCACCCCGGCGAACGCGAGCGGGTGGGCGGGTTCGGCCGCGAGGTCGTTGGCGAGCGTCCTGGCCTCTTCGTTCCAGCCGAAGAGGGCGACCCGTTGCCGAAGGCGCGCGACCCAGCGGGGCCGGGTGAAGATCGCGTAGGCGAAGCTGCGCCAGACGAACATCAGGGCGAGGACGAGCCCGTAGGCCACGGCCACGAACCAGCGCGAGATGGGCGGATCAAAGCGCAGAACGAGAGACAGGCTGAGATATGCGGCGAGCCAGAAGGTGGTGCCCTTGATTACGATGTTGAGCGCTTGGAATTTCCGGAGGAGGAGCCGTTCCTCGTAGAGTCCGAGCTGGGCGAAGGCCGCGGTGAGGAAAGCGGTTCCCAAAAGAAGAAGCGGCAGATAGCGGGCGTAGGTGGCGTCGGGGACGTCGAGGCCGATGCTGCCGATGGGGGTCTCGTAGCGAAGCCAGTAGCCGATGGAGAGCGCGGCGAAGGCCACGAGAGTGTCGCCGACCACGAGGAGCGCGGGCAGGATCACCTTGCGCAGGCGGGAGGCTGGCGGGCTGGCGTGCATGCGAAGGACGTCGGGAGCGGCGGCTAAATCAATCCGTCCCGGATCGAGGAGCCAGACCGGCGCAGGAAAGGAGAATCGATGGCGCGACGAGTTCGGTCGGGGGCAAGGCCGCGGCGGACGCGGGCGGCAGATCGATCTTGAAGCGGATGTTCACGTCGGCGGGCGCCGGACCATCGGGGTGTCCAAAAAGCACCCCGTGGCCGGTGCGCAGGCGGCGATAGGCCGAGCTCGCGTCGAGAGCAGGGCCCGCGGAGCGCAGCAAGGCGGCGAAGTCCGGGGCCAGGCCGTGGCGGGAGAGGATCTCCGCGGCGTGGACGAGGGCGTCGTCGCGGAACCGAGCGATCGCGGGCTCGCGCCAGCGTGGGGACCAGGCGAAGGTCGGATCGAGCAGGATCTCGGCGGCCAGGGCGGAGGTGGCGAGCGAGGTGTCGCCCTCGGCGATGCGGGCGAGGGCGAGCCCGAGATAGACTTCGCCGCGGCGAGGCGCGAGGAGGGCGGCCGCGGTGAAGTGGTCGGCCGCGTCTTTGGCGGACGAGGGACCGGCGGCAAGGAGCAGCCACCCAAGGTTGTAGTGAGCCGCCTCGTTCGCGGCGTTGCGGGAAAGGGATTCGCGAAGGACGGGGATGGCGGAGGGTCCCGGCGTGGCCGGTCGGGGAAAGGGATGTCCGGTGGCAAGGTGGGACGCCAGTTGATCCGCGTAAAACGGGTCGGCCGGCGCGAGCTCGCGGGCGCGGGCAAGCCGCGAGGCGTATCCGGAGGGATCTCCGGCCGCGGCCGAATCGATGGCGGCGGACCAGGTCGCGCGCGCGGCGAGATCCCGCGTGAGTGGAATCGTGAGGAGGACGACGAGCAGGCCGGGCGCGGCCAACCAGAGACGGTTTCGCCCGGGCGGGACGCGCGCGGCACGGTTGGCGAGCGATGCGATGGGAAGGGCGGCGAGGACTGCGAACGCCGGGGTCGCGAAGGAGTGGTCGAAGAGAACGAGCCCGCCTCCGCAAATCAGCGACGCGAGCAGGGGGGCGTTCTCGGCTCGCCCGGCCAGGTCCGGCGCTTGGCGAAACAACGCGAACACCAAGATCGCAATCGACAGGAGTCCCATGCCCCCGAGGGTGGCCGCGGTCTGGGCGGGGCCGTTGTGCAATTGGAGATAGTTGTCGGGGACGCCGGGCAGCGGGGCGCGAACAGAGGGGAAGACGTGAGGCACGGCGCCGGGCCCCCAGCCGAGGACGGGTCGGCGGGTGGCAAGTTCGAGGCCGCCGCGGATCATCGCGACGCGCTGGGCGTTGCTCTCGCTGGAGACCGGGGACCATTTTCCGGCGGATGCCAGTTCGCGCAGCCTCTGGTTGGATAGCACGGCCGCTCCAAGCACGAGGACTCCCAAGGAGAGGAAAAGGAGGAGCTTCCCGCGGCGCAATAAGACCACGGCGGTTCCCGCCATGGCGGCGGCGGCGAGCGCGAGCACGGCGCCACGGCTGGCGGAGCTGGCGGCGAGCCCGGCGGCTGCAAGCGCGCCCAGGATGTGAAGGAGCTTGGTTCCCCGCGTGCGGGCCCGGAGTGCGATCCCCGCCAGCCAGCAGGCGGCCAGGGCGAAAACGGAGCCGGTGATGTTGCCGTGTCCGAAGGGTTGCGCGTTGCGGGAACCGGTTTCCGGGAGCCAGAGGAGCGCGCTGACGATGATCAGCGGATAGACGAAGGCGGAGGCGAGGAGGTCGGCGCGCGGATGCCGCAGCACGGGCAGGAGCGCATAGGGCAGGGCGATGGCGCCGAGAAAAGGAATCAGGCAGGGCAGGAGCGTTTCGCGAAGGGGGGAACACGCGGTCGAGAGAACCCCGACGAGGGCGAGCGAGCCGAGGGCGAGGTCCAAGGCGCCTCCGAGGCGCGAGTGAGGCCCGGCGAGGGCGAGTCGGCCGAGCGCGACGACTGTCGGGAGCAGCCAGAAGAGGGAAGCGAACAAGGCCCAAGGCCAGGTCTGGATGCGGGTCGACGAAAGCGTGGGAAGGGTGAGCGCGAGGAGCAGCGCGAGGGCGCCGGCGGCGAGAAGGAGCGTCAGGTCGGGGACGCGGGTTGATTCGGGCTGGTTCACGCGAGGAGCCGGCGCAGGTAGGCGGCGTAGGCGGACTTGCCGTGCAAGGCGACGGAACTCTCGAGCCCGGAGCGATCGATCCAGCCGCGACGGAGCGCGATCTCCTCGAGGCAGGCGATCTTCAGGCCCTGGCGTTGCTCGATGACCGAGACGAACTGGGCGGCGTCGAGGAGCGAGTCGTGCGTGCCGGTGTCGAGCCAGGCGGTGCCCCGGCCGAAGGGGATGACGCGAAGGCGGCCCTGCTCGAGGTAGATGCGATGAAGGTCCGTGATCTCGAGCTCGCCCCGGGGGGATGGGCGAAGCGACCGGGCGAGGGCGGGCGCGCCGGCGTCGTAAAAATAGAGGCCGGGGACCGCGTATTTGGACTTTGGATTCGCGGGTTTCTCCTCGATAGAGAGGGCGCGGCCCTCGGCGGAAAACTCGATCACGCCGTAGGGCCGGGGATCGGCGACGGGGGCGGCGAAGATGGTGGCGCCGTCGGTCGCGGCGGAGGCGGCGCGTAGCTGGCTCGGAAGCTCGTGGCCGTAAAAGAGATTATCGCCGAGGACGAGGGCGGAAGGCTCGGTGCCGGAGAGAAAGCCGGTGTCGGCGGCGATGACGAGAGCCTGGGCGAGACCCTCGGGGCGGGCTTGCGCGGCGTAGGAGAGGCGGATGCCGAAGCGGGCACCGTCGCCGAGCATACGCTCGAAGAGCGGGAGATCGTGCGGGGTCGTGATGACGAGGATGTCCCGGAGCCCGGCCAGCATGAGCGCCGACAGGGGATAGTAGATCATCGGCTTGTCATACACCGGCATGAGCTGCTTGGAGACCGCGAGGGTGAGCGGGTAGAGCCGGGTGCCGGAGCCGCCGGCGAGGACGATGCCTTTGCGTTGCATGGGGAGGAGTCTAGGCGGGACGCACGCCGTCTTTCGTGTCCGATGTGCGACCGAGGCGTTCGCGGGCGTAGCGGGAGGAGGTGATGGCGTCGCACCAGGGGCGGTTGGCCAGATACCAGGCGACCGTTTCGGCGAGACCGGAGGAAAGGTCGCGGCGGGGGCTCCAGCCGAGATCGGAGCGGAGTCGCGAAAAATCCATCGCGTAACGGCGGTCGTGTCCGGGGCGATCGGCGACGTGAGTGATCTGCGTGGCGTAGGAAAGTCCGTCTGCCCGGGGGGCCCGATGATCGAGCTCCGCGCAGAGAGCGTGGACGAGGTCGATGTTGGCGTGCTCGGCGGCGCCGCCGATGTTATAAACAGATCCGGGAGCGGCGCGTTGGAGGATCAGCCAGATGGCTTCGCAATGATCGGCGACGTGGAGCCAGTCGCGGACCTGCCGGCCGTCGCCGTAGATGGGAAGTGGTTTTCCTTCGAGCGCGTTGAGGAGGACCAGCGGGATGAGTTTTTCAGGGAACTGGCGCGGACCGTAGTTGTTGGAGCAACGCGTGGTGAGGACGGGCAGGCCGTAGGTTTGCCAAGAGGCGCGGACGAGGAGGTCGGAAGACGCCTTCGACGCGGCGTAGGGCGAGTTCGGGGCGAGCGGGGTCTGCTCGGTGAAGGCCGGGGCGTCGGGCGCGAGGCTGCCATAGACCTCGTCGGTGGAGACGTGGAGGAAGCGGAAGGCGGCGCGACGCCCGGGGGCGAGGCGGGCCTGATGGGCGCGGGCGGCTTCGAGGAGCTGATGCGTGCCGAGGATGTTGGTTTGAAGAAAGGCCGCGGGAGCATCGATCGACCGGTCGACGTGGGTTTCGGCCGCGAAGTGGACGACGGCGTCGATGTCGTGTTCGGCGAAGAGGCGGTCGAGAAGGGCGCGATCCGCGATGTCGCCGCGAACGAAATGATACCGATCCGCGAGCGCGGCTCCGGGGAGGCCGGCGAGCGGTTCGGGATCCGCCGCGTAAGTGAGGGCGTCGAGGTTGACGAGGCGGCGCAGCGGGCGGGGGGAGCCGGTGTCGGCGAGGCGTTGACGGATGAAATTGGAGCCGATGAAGCCGCAGCCGCCGGTGACGAGGAGATTCATGGGGTAGAGACGCGTGAATTTACGAGGCGCGGGTGTCAGGAAGACTTCCAGTCGCGGAGAGCGGAGCGGAGCGCGTCTTGAACCGGCGAGAGCGCCAGGCCGGTGGAGAGAAGTTTGGCGGAGGAGAGGACGCAGTTGGACCGCGGAGTCGAGGCGGCGAGGCGCATGAATTCGGTCTCGTCCGCGAAATAGTCGAAGGCGCGGCCGGGCGCGATCGTCGCGGAGAGCAGCGCGGTGACCTCGCGGGTGGTGACGGAGCCCGGGTTGGTGCAGTTGTAGATGCCCGGGGCGGGGCGATGGGTGGCGAAGGCGAGGGCGGCCGAGACGAACTCGGTGAGGTGTGTGAGGGAGTTGCGCGCGTCGAGCAGCCGCGGGTAGCGGAGCAGTTTGGTCAGATAATTGCGCGAATGGTCGAGGTGGTCGAAGGGGATGCGGATGCGCCACTGATAGACGTCGGGATAGGACGAGAGAATCTCCTCTCCGAGCGCCTTGGTGCCGCTGTAGAAGGAGCAAGGACCGGCGCGGAAGGAGAAGTTGGGAGGATCGATCTCGGTGAAGCCCGAGCCGTCGGGGCGCGCGCCTTGATAAATGCACCCGGAGGAGACGTGCCCCCACGGGATACGCGCGGCGGCGCAAGCTTCGGCGATGCGACCGGGGAGGACGGTGTTGCCGAAAAGGCAATCGGCCTTGTGATGTTCGCAGGCGTCGACGTTCGGCTTGCCGGTGTAACCGGCCGCGTTGACGAGAAAGGTCACGCGGTCGGCGCGGAGCGCTTCGAGGAGCCTGGCGGGATTCGAATAATCGAGCTCGGAGCGACGGATCACCCGATGGGGAATGCCGTGACGGGAAAGGTGTCGATGAAAGGCCTGACCGATGTAGCCGGAGCCGCCGAGGAGGTAAATCATAGCATCCAAACAGGGAGCGTGAGTGTGGCGAAGGACGGCGTGAAGAGGATTTTTCGCCGCGCCGAGTCTCCTCCATCGGCATTTCTCGGGAGGGGCGGTGCGCTTGACCGGCGGGCGGCGCGGAGGGCAGGGTGGGGGATGGATTCTCCGGAGATCATGGCGGCGCGGCATCGGCGCCGACGGTTGGCGGCGCTCGCCGCCTGCGCGCTCGCGGGCCTCGCGCTGGCCGGCTGGGCGGCGGCGCAACCGCCGGAAACCTGGAGCCGGCTGAAGGAGGTTGCGAACTCGGCCAAGGATTGGGTGCGCGGCTTGGGCGCGGGTTGGTTTTACGCGGCTTTCGCGGTCTTGCCGGCCTTCGGGTTTCCCGTTTCGGCCTTCGCCTTGGCGGCGGGCAGCCTCTTCGGCTCGGCATTGGGGCTGCCGTTGGTGCTCGGGCTCGCGGGTCTGAGCATGGCCGCGAGCATGACGCTTTCGTATGGGCTGGCCCGGTTTGTCGTGCGGCCTTGGGTGGAGCGCCTGCTGGCTTTTCTCGGCTATGCCATCCCCATGGTGCCGGCGGGGCGGCAGGGCCTTTTCGTTCTGATGGTGCGCATAACGCCGGGCGCCCCGTATGTGTTTCAAAACTTTCTGCTCGGGCTCTCGGGCGTGGGCTTTGGCACTTATCTCGCCGTGTCGTGGGTCGTGTCGACGCTCACGATCTCGTTGATGATCGTGTTCGGGGACGCGTTGATGCATGGCCGATGGCCGGTCGCCGTGGCGGCTCTGGGCGGCGTGGCTCTGGTGGCCGTGGCGATCAAACTCGCGCGGAAAAAACTCGGACGGCGGTCCGCCGTGATGGCCGGCCCGGTGGAGGGGCGCGAGGGGGAGGGCGTATGAGCGCGGGACGCGAGATCGACCTCGGCGGAGGCGGAACGCGCGCCGAGAGCGTGACCGAGTTCACGCGCCGGGTGAAAGAGCTGATCGAGGGCGGGCTGAGGCCCGGCTGGGTGCGCGGCGAGGTATCCAATCTCCGGATGCAGGCGAGCGGCCACGTCTACTTTTCGCTCAAGGACGCGGGCGCGCAGGTGCGCGCGGTGATGTTTCGCGGCGACGCGGCGCGGCAGACGACGCGGCTGCGCGAAGGCGGGCAGGTGGTGGTCTACGGCGAGGCGTCCGTCTACGAGGCGCGCGGCGAATACCAGCTCATCGTTCGCGCGGTGGTCGACGACGGCACGGGGCGCCTGCAACGCGAGTTCGAGGCGTTGAAGGCGCGGCTCGCGGCCGAGGGGCTTTTCGCCAAGGAACGAAAGCGCGAGCTGCCGCGGCTGCCGCGGACGGTGGGCTTCGTGACCTCGCCGACGGGCGCGGCGGTGCAGGATTTTCTGCGCATCCTGACGCGTCGCGAGTGGCGCGGCCGCGTGGTGGTGCTGCCGGCCAAGGTGCAGGGGGAGGGCGCGGCGGCGGAATGCGCGGCGATGATCGCGGCGGCGAACGATCCGGTGGCGTGCGGCGTGAAGTTCGACCTGCTGGTGGTCGGGCGTGGCGGCGGTTCGCTGGAAGATTTGTGGGCCTTCAACGAGGAGGCGCTGGTGCGGGCCGTGGCGGCCTCGCGCGTGCCCGTGATTTCGGCGGTGGGCCACGAGATCGATTTCACCCTCTGCGATTTCGCGGCCGACGCCCGTGCCGAGACGCCGAGCGCGGCGGCGGAGCTGATCTCGAGCGGCTTCGTGGCGGAGGCGGAACGGCTGTCGCGGTTCGCGCGCGCGCTGGAGGGAGAATCGGGGGCCTTTCTGGGGGCCGCGCAGGAGCGGTTGGATGGCCTCGGCGCGCGGTTGAAATTGCTCTCACCGGCGGCGCAGGTGGAGCGCGGCTGGCTGCGCATCGACGATCTGCGGAACCGCGTCGACGCCTCGTTGGCGCATGCCTTGCAGGGACGACGGCATGACGCGGCCTTGCTCGCGGGCCGGCTCGCGGCGGCGTCGCCGCAGCGGCGGGTGGAAACGGAGTCGCAGCGCCTGCTCGGTCTTTGGAAGCGCTTGCAGGCGGCGAGTCCGGCCTCGGTGCTGAACCGCGGTTTCGTTATCGTGCGAGACTCGGAGGGTAGGCCGATCACGCGGGCCGCGGCCTTGCGTGGCGGCGAGCGGATTGGGCTCGAGTTTGGCGACGGAAGCGGAACGGCTCGGGTGGAGTAGCGGCGGCGTGTAAAGGATGCGCGAAGACCGGGGACGAAGGTCCTGCCTTGCACGGAATTTGGTCCCAAATGCAAGAGACGGGCGAGGGCGGGCTTGCCTAGGTCGAGCCGCCGGCCCTCTCTGCCGCGCTTCCTTCGCCCCATGCTTCCGACCCGCCTGACCAGCGCCGCATTGGCCGCTTTCGCGCTTTCGCCAGTCCTGCGCGCGACCCTCGACACCAACTCGAACCAGCTCAGCGACGTGTGGGAGGCGGTGCATGGCGGCGCGGGGCTGACGCCGGCGGCCGATCTCGACGGGGACGGACTCAGCAATGCGCAGGAGGCCATCGCCGGCACCGATCCCTTCGATCCGTTTTCGCAGCCGCGCATCGAGCTCTCCGCCTCCGCGGGCGCACTGCATCCTTCCTGGCAGGGCTTTGCCGGAAAACGCTATCGTCTGCGCGCGACCGAATCACTGCTCACGCCAAGCGCGGAATGGGAGGTTTTGGCCGACTTCGTCAGCGCCGGAGGCGCGCATTCGCGGGCGGCGACTTTTTCCGGAGGCGCGCGGTTTTTCCGCCTCGAGGTTCTCGACACGGATAGCGACGCCGACGGACTCAGCGACTGGGAGGAACGCGAGCTGGGCTTCGACACCGGGAGCGCGCACACGGAGCGTCAAGACACGCCGGACGCGGCGCGGGCCGCCGCCTCGTGGAACGTCGCGAGCACGGTGACGGTCGCGGCCGTGGACGACACGATGAGCGAACGCTGGCCCGATCCGGTGGTGTTCGCGGTGCGCAGGACGGGCGGCTTGCGGCCGGTGGTCGTGAACATCGCCCTCGGCGGAACGGCCGTCGCGGGTTCCGACTACGTCGCGAGCGAGACCACCTCGGTCTATCTGCCGCCAGGGGCGCGAGAGGCTTGGGTGACGCTGACGCCGCTCGCCGATGCGCTCGACGGCGAGGCGACGGAGACGATCACGCTCAGCGTGCAGCCCGGGGCTGGTTACACGCTCGGCGTGGCGACCACGGCCACGGCCGTCTTGCTCGACGAGCCCGCGGGCGCGGGGCCTTCGGCAAAAGCCGCGGCGCGGTTTCTCATCCAAGCCGCCTTCGGGCCCGACCGAGATGACCCTGCGGACGCCGACATCACGCCCGAGAACGTCGA
>CBIHRE010000013.1:0-21335 GCA_966212385.1 uncultured Akkermansia sp.
CGACCTCGTCGTGTCGGACGTGGACATGCCGCGGATGGACGGGATCGAGCTGGTGAAGCTGATCAAGGCGGACCCGCGGCTGGGGGCGACGCCGGTGATGATCGTCTCCTACAAGGATCGCGAGGAGGACCGGCGGCGCGGGCTGGAGGCGGGCGCGGATTATTATCTCACGAAAGGGAGCTTCCACGACGAGAGCCTGCTGGCGGCGGTGGAGGATCTGATCGGCCCGGCGGAGGCGGCGGCCGAGGCGGAGGAAGGGAGGCGCGGATGAGAATCGCGATCGTCAACGATCTTCTGATCGCGGTGGAGGCGATCCGTCGCGCGCTGGCGAAAACCGACGCGCATACCGTGGCGTGGACGGCGCGGGACGGCGCGGAGGCGGTGGCGAAGTGCGCGCGGGATCGGCCCGATCTCGTGCTGATGGATCTCGTGATGCCGGTGATGGACGGGGTGGAGGCGACGCGGCGCATCATGGCCGGGACGCCCTGCGCGATTCTGGTGGTGACGGCCTCGATGCGCGGCAACTCGGCCCGGGTCTACGAGGCCTTGGGGGCGGGGGCGCTGGACGTGGTGCAGACGCCGACGGGCGGTCCGGGCGCGGCGATGCTGCTCGCGAAACTGGAGTGGGTCGAGAAGCGGCTGACGGGCGGGCGCGCGCCGATCGCGACGACGGCGCCGGTCGCGGCGTCGACCGCGTCGGCCGCGAACGGGACGGAGACGGAGGCGGATTTTCTCCTCGGCATCGGCGCCTCGGCCGGAGGGCCGGCGGCCCTTGCGACGGTGCTGGCGGGGCTGCCGCCCGGCCTGCCCGCCTCGGTGGTGATCGTGCAGCACATCGACTCGGCCTTCGCCGCCGGCCTGGTGAGGTGGTTGGAAAAGAGCAGCCGGATGCCGGTGCGGCTGGCGTCGTCGGGCGAGCGACCGCCGGCGGGCGAGGTGCGGGTGGCGGCGGGGGAGAGGCACCTGGTTTTGGACGCCGCGAGGCGCTTCGCGCTCACGGACGAGCCCGTCGGGCAGATTTACCTGCCGAGCATCGACGTGTTTTTCGAGAGCATGGCCCGCCATTGGCGGCGGGCGGGGGCGGCGGTGTTGTTGACGGGGATGGGACGCGACGGGGCCTCGGGTCTGCTGCGCCTGCGGCGGGCCGGCTTTCCGACCCTGGCGCAAGACCGGGCGACCTGCGCGGTGTATGGCATGCCGAAGGCCGCGGCGGAGCTGGGCGCGGTGGACGAGGTGCTGCCCTTGCCGGAGATCGGTCCCCGCCTCCTCGCCTTGGTCGCGGGGCGCGCGCGACGCGGTTATACTCCAGAGGCTCCTTTATCGACATGAACTCAGATCTCCCCCGAACGATTCAATCGGGCTATGATTACATGGTCCTGCTGGTGGACGATCAGGCGATCGTGGCCGAGGCGGTGCGACGCGGGCTTTCGGGCCACCCCGACATCTCGTTTCATTACTGTCCGGATCCCTCGCAGGCCCTGAAGTTGGCGGCCGAGCTGAAGCCCACCGTGATCCTACAGGATCTGGTTATGCCGGGGGCGGACGGCATCGAGCTGGTAAAGCGTTTTCGCGCGCAGCCGGAGACGGCGGAGACGCCTGTCATCGTGCTGTCGGTGAAGGAGGATCCGAAGATCAAGGTGCAGGCCTTCGAGGCCGGGGCGAACGACTATCTGGTGAAGCTGCCCGACAAGGTGGAGCTGGTGGCTCGCGTGCGGCTGCACTCCCGCGCCTACCTCAACCAGAAGCAGCGCGACGATGCCTATCGCGCCCTGCGCGAGAGCCAGCAGCAACTGGTGGACAGCAACACGCAGTTGATTGCGTTGAACCAGAAGCTGGCCGAGGTGACGCAGGCGAAGTCGGAGTTTCTCGCCAACATGAGCCACGAGATCCGCACGCCGATGAACGGCGTGGTGGGCATGGCGGCCTTGCTGGCGGAGACGAACCTCGACGCGGAGCAGAGCGACTACGCGGCGACGATCCGCTCCTCGGGCGAGGCCTTGCTGACGATCATCAACGACATCCTCGATTTCTCGAAGATCGAGTCGGGCCGCCTCGAGCTGGAGCGGCATCCCTTCGTGTTGGAGGCGGCGGTCGAGGAGGCGGTGGAGCTGTTTTCGCTCAAGGCGGCGGAGAAGGGGATCGATCTGGTGGTGTCGATCGATCCGGAGCTTCCGGAACTGGTGGAGGGCGACGTGACGCGCCTGCGCCAGGTCCTGGTCAACCTGGTGGGCAACGCGGTGAAGTTCACGGCGCGCGGCGAAGTGGAGATCACGGTGAAGCCGGCGCTCGGGCCGCACCCCTCGTTCAAGGACGCCTTCGCGCCGGAGGCGGGCGGACCGGGCGGATTTATCGAGGTGGCGGTGCGCGACAGCGGCATCGGCATACCGGCGGACAAACAGGACCGTTTGTTCAAATCGTTCAGCCAGGTGGACAGCTCGACCACGCGGCAGTTTGGCGGGACGGGCCTCGGCCTCGCGATCAGCCGTCGGCTGGTGGAACTGATGGGCGGCATGATCTGGGTGGAGAGCGAGGCAGGGATGGGGGCGACCTTCCGTTTCACGGTGCGCCTGCCGGCCGCCCCCTCGGTGACCGCGCGCGGGGCGCGCCGCCGTGGGGCCGCCGGGGAGGAGGCTTGGGCGGGTGTCGGGCACTGGTGGTCGAGGACAACGCGGCGGTGCGCGCGGCGCTCGAGCGGGCCTGCGCGCGGCTGGGATTGCAGGTCGCGTCGACGGGTTGTCTGGCGGAGGCGGAGGCCTGGCCGGCGGAGCAGGCGGAGGTGCTGTTGCTGGATCGCGAGCTCGCGGGCGTGGACGCCCCGGGCGCGATCGCGCGGGTGGCGGCGGGGCGGCCGGTCATCTTGATGTCGCACCGGCGCGGCCGCGCGGCGCAGCCGCCCGGCGACGCGGGGACGCGGATATGGCCCGTGCACAAGCCGGTGCGACGGCGCGCCTTGGTCGACGCGCTCTGGCAGGCGCTGACGGGGGCGACGCCGGCGGAGAAGCCGCGTCCGGAACCCGGACGTTTCGACTCGAAGATGGCGGAACGGCTGCCTTTGCGCCTCCTGCTGGCCGACGACAACGCGGTGAACCAGAAGGTGGGCGCCGCGTTGCTGCGGCGCCTGGGCTACACGACGGATCTGGCCGGCGACGGTCGCGAGGTGTTGGAGCGGCTCGAGGGGGCGGACTACGACTTGGTTTTCCTCGACGTGCAGATGCCGATGCTGGATGGCTACGAGACGGCGCGCGCCATCGTGGCCAAATGGGCCGAGGGACGGGGCCGGGGCGTCCGGCCGCGCCTGGTGGCGATGACGGGCAACGCGATGCAGGGAGATCGCGAGAAGTGTCTCGATGCCGGCATGGATGACTACATCGCCAAGCCGGTGCGGATCGAGGAGCTCAGCGCGGCCTTGGAAAAGTGGGGTCCGTCGCGTTCCGTCGCCACGGCTGGATCGGCCGGAGGCTGAGCGTTTTTTTAACTGCGGCAGCCGAGGTGGGCGGGCGCGTGCCTACGCACGCCGTCTGGAGAGCGAACGACGGGCGGAGGGACCCGCCCGTCCACCTGGTTGCCGGATCGGGCGCGTCGGGCTCAGGCGTCCTCGAGTTTGCCGCGATGGCTCTTCTTGTCGGACTTTTCCATCGGGATCTCGTTGTCCGTCGTGACCATGAAGACGGGGACCTTGGTTTTGATCCAGACCTGCTGCTCTTTAAAGTGCTTCGCGGGGATGTTCTCGATGGCGTCGGCCATGGTCTTGGCCGGCATCATGCGCCCCTTCTTGGTTGTGTTGAAGTCGTAGGCGGCCTTGTGGATGCGTTCGGGGCCGCTGGTGACGGAGGCGTCTTCGGGGATCTGAAGCACCCAGCCGGTGAACTCGCCGGAGGGCAGCTTGCCGTCGGGGTCGGAGATGAGGATGGAGAACTGCTTTTTGACCGCGGGCGGCTTCTCTTCGTCGACCTCGGGCTGCACGGCCAGATTAAGCTCCTCCATGATCTGGCGGAGGAGGGCGGGGTCGAGGTCGTTGCGTTTCAAAATTTCGGCAACTGCGTTAACATCGATCTTTGGCATGGCGTGCGGGCGGTGAAGAGCCCACGAAGGGGGCATACATGGATTTGAAAGTAAAGGCAGACGGGCAGGCGCAGAGCGCTGACGAGCTGTTCGACGTTGTCGACGAACAGGATCGCGTGGTCGCGCAGGCGCGCCGGGCCGACGTGCATGCGCAGAAGCTGCGGCATCGGGCGGTGCATGTGCTTTGCCTGGACGAGGCGGGGCGGGTGTTTCTGCAACGGCGTTCGATGCTAAAGGACTCCGCTCCAGGCAAATGGTGCGCCTCGTGTTCGGGTCACGTGGACTCGGGCGAGGATTACGATGCGGCGGCCCTGCGCGAGTTGCAGGAGGAGATCGGGGTTTCGGTCGAGGCGCCGGCCTTGGTGCGCTGGCTGCGGCTGGAGGCCTGCCGCGAGACGGGCATGGAGTTTTTGTGGGTTTATCGCGTGAAACACGAAGGTCCCTTCGTGCTGCACCCGGCGGAGATCATGGACGGCGCGTGGTATGCGCGCGCGGAGCTGGACGAGGCGATCCGCGAGCGCCCTCGGGATTTCGCCGGGGATTTTCGGCATATCTGGGCGCGGCTGACCTGGTAAGCGCCGGGCGCGGCGGCCTGCGTAGTTGGAACTGTAATACGCGCGAGGCCGGAGCGCCTCGGCGGCTCCACTTCAGGCGGGCAGGGGGGAGGCGGAGCCGACGTGGCAGAGGATGCCGTAGAGCTGCGCCACCTCGTTTTCGAGCCGCCGCAGTTCGCGCTGCATGGCGGAGGTCTCGCGTTCCACGGCCATGAAGCCGGTGACCCGGCCGGCGCGGTTGCGCAGAGGGCTGAGCGAGATCGAGACCATGTAGGGTTCGCCGGTTTTGCGGTAGTTGAGCAGCTCGACGGTGACCGGGAGGCGCAGTCGAATGGCCTCGTGGAGCAACTCGGCGGACTCGGGGTCGGTGTCGGGTCCTTGCAGGAGATGGCCGGGTTTTTGGCCTCTCATGTCGTCGAGGGTGTAGCCGGAGAGGCGGGTGAAGGCGGGGTTTGTCCACGTCACGCGGCCATGGGGGTCCGTGAGAATGATCGCGTCCGAAAGCTGTTCCGCGACCGGCGCTAAGGAGCGGGGCGTTTTCATGGCACGTCGGGGTTGGGGCGGGGTAGCCGTGCTTGACCCCGTTTATGCGCGCAAGTGCCGGCGCGGTCAGTCTTTTTTGGTTCTATCCGTCAGAATTTTTTGCGGAATAAGTTGGTATGATGGGGCGCACGGCGCGCTTTGGGCGGAGCGGAGGGGGCGTCGCGAACGGGCCGGCTACGGGAGGCGGCGAACGAGCCGGTGGGCGGGCAAGGAGCCGCGGTTTTTCAACTCGAGGTCGCCGCAGGGCCGGAGCTCGAACTCGGAGGCGATGAGCGCGCGGGTGGCCTCGGAGACGCGGATCTCGCCGGGGACGCCGTGGGATTCGAGGCGGCTGGCGATGTTCACGGTGTCGCCCCAGACATCGTAGGCGAATTTTTGGGTGCCGATGATGCCTGCGACGAGGGGGCCGCTGTGGATGCCGACGCGGATCTCCCAGCCGAGGCCGTGGCGGGCGTTGAAGGCGGTGACGAGCTCGAGCATCGAGAGGGCGAGATCGGCGCAATGGGAGGCGTGGGCGGGGTCGGCGAGGGGGACGCCGGCGGCGGCCATGTAGGCGTCGCCGATGGTCTTGATTTTTTCGAGCCCGAGGGACGACGCGGCGCGGTCGAACTCGCTGAACAGGTCGTTGAGCCGGGCGACGACCTCGGTGGCGGAAAGGATGGCGGCGGTGCGGGTAAAGCCGACGATGTCGGCGAAAAGCACGGTGGCGGCGGGGATGCTGTCGACGATCGACTCTTCACCGCGCTTGAGGCGCTCGCTTATGGGGGCGGGGAGGACGTTGAGGAGAAGGCGGTCGGATTTGGCGCGTTCGGACTCGAGCTCGGCGAGATAGGCGCGTTCGCGGTCGCGGAAACGTTTTTTCTGAAGGCCGGCGCCGATACGGGCGCGGAGGAGGGTGGGGTTGAAGGGCTTGGGCAGGAAGTCCTCGGCGCCGTGCTCGATGCAACGCACGACGGCGGCGATCTCGTCGAGGGCGGAGATCATGATGACCGGAAGATCGCGGAGGGCGGGGTCGCGCTTGAGCTCGACGAGGGTGGAGAAGCCGTCGAGGACGGGCATCATCTGGTCGAGAAGAACGAGGTCGAAAGGCTCGGCGCGGAGCAGATCGAGAGCGGCGCGCCCGTCCCCGGCGGTCGAGACGGTGTGGCCCTGGCGTTCGAGCTGGCGACCGAGCAGCTCGCGATTGGCGACTTGGTCGTCCACGATGAGGATGCGTCCTGCGATGGCGGCGGGACGCGCGGCGATATCGGGGGAGGCGGAATCGGCGAGGAGGGCGGAGACGTCCGCGGCGGGGTGGGCGAGCTCGTCGTCGGAGCGGACGGCGTGGGGGGATGCGGAGGGGAGTCGCGGCTGCATCCCGGGATCGGATGCGGCGGGGCGGGACGCCCCGCCGGCCACGGGCGGGACGCCCGTGCCACTTTCACTCGAAGGGGCGCCGGCAAAAGGGAAGGGGGCGGCGGTCGCGGAGCCGCGTTTCACGATTTCACCGGCGAGGGTCAGACGCTCGTCGGTGAGGTTGTCGTTGATGAGGTTGAGGAGGGTCTTGGCGGCTGCGCGGATTTTTTGGAGATCGGGGGCGAAGTTGCCGGCTGAGAGCGGAATGGAGCGCAGGGCGGCCTCTTGGGTCTCTTCGAGGAGGAGCTCGCTGTAACCGAGGATCTGATTGAGGGGCGTGCGCAGGTCGTGCCGGAGGTGGGAGAGGGGAGCTCGATCGGGGGTGGCGGACATCGCGGGAGAAAACTTTGCAAGAACGGCGGCCAATAAGGAAGCGCGGAGGCAGGGGAGCGGGGAAACGTCAAAAATCGAGCTGGCTTGGTGAAGTAAAAACCGTTTAGAGATCAACGGAAGTTATGAAAGCGAAATATCGATCACAGGTGATGGGCTGCGTGGCGGGTGTCCTGGCTGCGCTCTTGTCGGGCGGATGCGCGAGCTACGGGGGGCGGCAGTCGTCGCAGGGGACGAGCGTGATGCAGTTTCTTTATCCGGAAAAAACGTCCTACGTGGAGGAGTTCGCGGTTCCGGAGCTCGCCTTGCCGCTTCGGGTGGGCGTGGCCTTCGTGCCGCCGGGAGGGGATCAGCGTGCGGGCTATTCGTATGCGACGCAGGGGGATTTCAGCGCGGCGCAGCAGACGCGTTTGCTGGAGGCGGTGGCGACGAAGTTTCGGGCCCTGCCTTTCGTGGCGGATATCAAGATCGTGCCCGGCGCCTATCTGCGTCCGGGCGGAAGTTTCGCGAACCTCGATCAGGTGCGCTCGATGTTCGGCGTGGATGTGATCGTGTTGGTGGCCTACGACCAGGTGCAGTTCACGGACGAGAATTTTCTTTCGCTGGCGTATTGGACGATCGTCGGGGCCTACGTGGTCCAGGGGGAGAAGAACGACACGCAGACGCTGATGGACGCGACGGTGTATGACATCGCGAGCCGGCGGCTCTTGTTTCGTGCGCCGGGCACGAGCCGGGTGAAGGCGCATGCGGCGCCGGTGGGAATCGAGGCGGCTTTGCGCGAGGACCGGAACGAGGGGCTGCGTTTGGCGGCGGAGGATCTGGCGAAGAATCTGGAGGCGGAGCTGGCGGTGTTTCGCGAGCGGATCAAGGAACGGCCCGAAGAGGTAAAGATCACGCATCGTCCGGGCTATTCGGGCGCGGGGGCCTTCGAGGGCGTCGCGGCGTCGGGGCTGGCCGGGGTGATGGTCTGGGCCGCGCGGAGAAAGCGTCGGTGAATGGCGGGCGGACAAGCCGGGCCTGGGGAACGGTCGCGATCGCGGTGATGGCGGTCGCGGCCTTGGCCTTGGGCGGGGAGGATGCGCTGGCCAGCGGCCGGGCCGAGCTGGCCGATGGGCAAATCTGGCGACTATGGACGGCGCACCTCGCGCATTTTTCGGCGAGCCATGTGTTGTGGAGCGGGCTCGTATGGCTGGCGGCGGGCGCGTGGCTGGAACGCGAGGATCGACACGCCTGGTGGTGGGCGGTGCTGGCGGGGGCGCCGCTGGTGACGCTGGCGGCCTTGGCGGGCGACGCGGAGATGGCGCGTTACGGCGGGCTGTCGGGCTTGGCCTGCGCGCCCTTGGCGTGGGCGGGCTGGCGGCTGTGGCGCGACGAGGACAAGGTCCGGAAGGCGGCGGGTGCGGTGATTTTCGGGCTCCTGGCGGCGAAGATCGGCGCAGAGGCCCTCGATGGACGGCCGATCTTGGCGGGTTTCGCCGCGGAAGCGGGCGAGGTGCGGCCGGCGGTTTGGGCGCACGTGGCGGGCGTGGCGGCGGGGCTTGTTTTGGCGGCGCGAAGGGGCGGGGCGAGGCGCGCGGCATGATGAGAGGTTGATTTTCGCCCGGCAGGACGCGTCCGCGCTTGCACGGGCAAGCGGCGGCCGGTGGGGTCGGGGCATGAGCAACGAGAACAAGCCCCAGGTGACCGTTCGGGTGGAGACGAAGCCCACGTTCGCGATCGCGTATGTAAGCGGAAAACTCGACGCGGTGGGCGCGGCGATGGCGCAGGCGTCGGTGACCAAGGCCGCGGACTCGGCGCCGGGCGCGCGGCTGGCGTTGGATCTGGCGGGCGTGCCTTATCTGGCCTCGGTGGGACTGCGGTTGTTGATGAGCACGGCGCGGGCTTTGGAAAAGCGGGGCGGCCGGCTCGTGATCGTCAACCCGACCGACGAGGCGGCGATGGTGCTCGCGGTGGCGGGCTTGGAGAAGCCCTTGCGCGTGTGCAGCGGCGAGGCGGCGCTGACGAAGGCTTTTGGTTGAGCGGAAAGCGGGCGGCTTTGGCCGCCGTCTACCCGCTCAGGGGGCGAGAGGAAGCCTGAGAACAAAGGCGGCGCCTTTGCCGGGGCCTTCGCTGAAGGCGGCGAGCGAGCCGCCGCACTCCTTGGCGGCCAGGGCGCCGCTGTGCAGGCCGAAGCCGTGGCCGTGCCGGCGGGTGGTGAAGCCGTGGGCGAAAATCTTGGTGAGATTTTCCGGGGCGATGCCGACCCCGTTGTCGATGACGGAGATCGCGACCTCCTTGCCGTCGGAGCTGGTGCGGAGGATCAGGGACTTGTCCGCGCGGCCGGATTCGTCGCAGGCGAACTTCGCGTTGCGGATGAGGTTCACGAGGATCTGGAGGACTTTGTTCTTGTCCACGGCGACGGGCAGCCGGGCCTGGTAATCGCGGGTGATCTTGACGTCGTGCCGGGCTAGCGAGCCGGCGTTCATGCCCAGCGCGTCCTCGAGGAGTTCGGTCACGGAGAGGGTTTCGACGACGCCGGAGGTCTTCGCGTAGCTCTGCTGCATCGCGACGATGTCTTTGATGTGGCTGATGTTTTTCCGAAGCGTCTCGAGCTCGGTGACGATGTGGCCGTGCTCGAGGGTGAGCGAATCGGCGAGCGTGGCGACATAGGAGGGGACGACGCGGCCCTTGGGGTCTTCGGAGAAAAAGCGACCGAGGTCGTCGCGATGCTGGCCGAGGAGGTCGCTGAGTTTGGCGAGGTTGGGCGCCTTGGAGCGGCGGACCAGGTCGGAGACGAGGGTGGCGGAGACGTTCACGCTGTTCAGGACGTTGCCGACGTTGTGAAGCACGCTGGTGGCCACCTCGGCCATGCCCGCTTGGCGCGAGGTTTCGAGCAACTGGCGGTGGGTGGTCTCGAGGTCGCGGGTGCGGTCGGCCACGCGTTGTTCCAACTCCTCGCGGGCGGCGCGGAGCCCGGCCTCGGCGCGCTCCCGCTCGGCGATCTCGCGCCGGAGGGTCTCCGTTTTCGCGGCGAGGTTTTGCTCGATGCGGGAGAGGAAGAGATAAAAGAAAACGGCCAAAATGGCGCCGACGCCGAGGCAGACGAAGGAGACGAGGCGGACGGCGGAATTCGCCTGTGTGAAGGGGCCGGTCATGTCGCGCAAGACGATGAGTTCGCCGAGCGCCTTGCCGGTCATGTCGGTGAGGGGTAGGAAAACGAGGAGGAGCTGGCGGTCGTTCCACGGGACGATGCGGTTGGTGCCGCGGATTTCGGGGCGGATGTCGGAGAGGTAGGCGGTGATCGGGGCGGGAATCGCGTCGAGGGTCTTGTCCATCACGACGGTGGTGGGGAACTGCTCCCACGAGGCTTGGCGGCCGTAGGTTTTGAGGGCGCGGTCCCACTGGGCCCGGTCGAGGAACTCCTTGTAGACGGCGACGACGAAATCGACCTTCAGCAGGCCGTGGACGGGACGGATCATGTCCTCGAACTCCACGCCGAGCTCGAGGTAGCCGAGGAGACGGCCCTCGTGTCGCCATGGCGCGACGGCGCGGAGGACGAAGGTGCCGATGGGGCCTCGTTCGAGGCCGAAGGCGATCCGGCCGCTGCGTTCGGCCTCGAGGAGGGTGGCGCGGTTGATGGCGTCGCCCGTTTGCTGAGGGCGATGCACGCGCAACAGGTTTACCCGGTCCGGAGTGTGAAAATAGAAGTGGGTGATCTCGTGTTCGCGGTGGAGCGAGTCGAAGAGCGGCTTGGAGTGCGCGAGCAAGGCGTCGCGGTCGCGCGCGGCGAAGGCCTCGGCGAGGGCTTGGTCGCGCATGATCGCCTCCAGCATGGTGCGCATGGTGGCGGCGTGTTGCTCCTGCCCGATGCGGAGGAGGCTTTGGACCTCCCATGCGGAACGCTCGATCTCGCGCTCGGCGTGGTCCAGCTGGGCCTTGCGAAACGCGAGGGTGAACGCGGTCAGCAGCAGGCCGAGCGCGAGGACCAAGGGGATGAGGATCCGGTATTTGATGCGCTCGCCGGGAGGTGGCGCGAAGGGCGCCGCAGGAGAGGGGCTCGATGAGGGGGCGGTTCCGGAAGCGGCCGGGGAGTCGGGAGGTAAAGGCGAACGGGAGCTGGGCACGGAGAAGGAGGACAAAAGCACGCGCAGAGACGACAGGCCTTGCGCGTGCTGGCTGGGATTCGAACGGGAACGGAGTCGGGAGACGGCTGGGTGATTGGCGAAGGGCAGAGCGCGATAAGCCGTCGGGGACAGAGCCCGGCGTCGGCATCGCGGATCGATGCAAAATCGAGCCAGAACAGGCCGCTGGTTTCCCGGTAAAAAGATCGCCTAGGGAAACAGCGATCGAATCCCGAGGTCGGGTCCCGGGCCGCTTTGGGAGGCGCACGCAGGACATTCGGGCTGCGTATTTGTTCGCAGGAGCGGGCGGCGCGCTCCGCGGCGCGAAACAGCGCGGACGGAGGAAGGAATTATGCGACGGCTTTTCGTCGCGGAAGATAGGAATCAGGCGAGGCGGAAACGTCGCGCCGGGTCCGGGGCCTAGGCGGCGCCGGGTCCGGCGAATTTCTCGATCTTGGGAAGGAGGCGATCGAGCTCGATGGGCTTGGTGTCGTAGTCGTCGCAGCCGGCGGCGAGGGCCTGCTCGCGGTCGCCGGCCATGGCGTGGGCGGTGAGCGCGATGACGGGGATGTGGCGCGTGGCTTCGGCGGCCTTGATGCGGCGCGTGGCTTCCCAGCCGTCGATGACGGGGAGGCTCATGTCCATGAGGATGAGCGCGGGGGACTCGGAGTTGGCGAGGTCGACGCCCTGTTGTCCGTCCACCGCGATGACGATCTGGTAGCCGCGGCGGGTGAGGCGGCGGGAGAGCATGTCGCGGTTCATCTCGTTGTCTTCGACGAGGAGGATCTTGGGCATGGGCGGGGGAGGCTGATTTTTGTTTTTAACGCAGAGACGCGGAGGCGCGGAGAGGCGGAAAAAACGGAGAGGGGCTATGGAAACAACGGAATGGGTCTTTCTCCGCGTCTCCGCGCCTCTGCGTTAAATTTCCGGCTCACGCTTCCGCGGCGAGGGCGGCGCCGAGGTCGGGGACGAGGTGGAGGACGGTATGGAGGCCGGCGATCTCGAAGAAGTTGCGCAGGTTCGGGGAAAGGTGGGCGACGAGGAGGCGGCCGCCGTGCTTGCGCTGTTCTTTCTCGGCCTGGAGGAGGACGCGGAAGCCGGAACTAGTGACGTATTCGACCTTGGCGAAATCAAGGGCGACGGAGGCGGGGCCCGCGGAGAGGCGGGGGAGGAGCTCGGCCTTCAGGATGTCGGAGCCGGCGTTGTCGACCTTGCCATCCAAGGTGAGGACGGTCCAGGAGCCACGGGTGGAGGAGGTGATTTGCATGGTGGGGCTGGATTGGGCGGACGGGCGGCGGGGAGGCGAGCGCGAGGCGGTTACGTTTGGGTGACGGCGGCGGAATTGGCGAGGGCTTGTTGCGCGAGGGCAAGCTGGCGAAGGAGCCAAATGGCGCGTTCGAAGAGGCTGGTGGCGTAGAAAAGATCGGATTTGCGGGCGTGGTCGAGGCCGGGTTCGGAGGCGGCGAGGAGTTGGCGGCGGAGGCGTTCCATCAGCTCGCCGCGGTCTGCGGTGAGTCGGAGGAGGAGGGCGAGGTCGTCGGAATCGGAGGCGCGGGCGGCGTCGACGGCGGTAAGGAGGAGGGTGTCGAGGCTTTCGAGGAGAGAGTCGAGGAGCGGGGCGGGCGCGGCGTCCGGGGCGCGAAGGCGGGCGAGGGTGGTGGTGAAGTCGTGGACGGTGTCGGTGAGCGCGACGACGAGGGCGTGGCGTTGCTCGAGGGCCAGAACACGGGCGGAAGCGGCGCGGTCGGAGGATTGTTCGACGAGTTCTCGGAGGTAGGCCTGGACCTCGGCGGCGATGGATTGCGCGGCGCGGTGGCGGACGGCGGGCGCGACCGGCGCGGCGGCGGAATCGGGGGCGGCCCGGAGGGTGTCGAGTTGGGCGGGAAGATGGGCGAGGAGCGCGACCTGTTCCTTGTCGGCGAGTTCGAGGGCGGAGTCGGGATCGGCGAGGGCTTCCTGGGAAATATGGCGCGGGCGGGACAGATCCTGCTCGTCGGTGGGCGGGCAGAGGCGGGCGAGCCAGGCGGCGGCGGGGCGGGAGGCGATCAAGGCGGCGGCGACGGCGGCGCTTTGGAGGAAGAGGAAGGCGTAGGCGAGGCGGACGGGGGAATCGGGCGCGGGGGCGAGCGTGGCGGCGAGGGAGAGGGCGAGAGAGGCGCCCGTGTAGTGCTGGATATAATACAGGACGCAGAGGAAGAGCGCGGCGGTGGAGTTGATCAGCGCCTGGTAGAGCGCGATCTGGCGGGGCACGCCGCGGAGGTTGGCGGAGAGCAGGAAGATGGAGAGGCCGACGCCGGCGCCGGTGCCGAACATCATCATCGCGGCTTGGTCGGCGGAGAGCAGGCCGCCGTGGGCGAGGGTGATGGCGATGACGGCGATGGCGGAGGAGGACTGGACGAGGACGCGGAGAAGGGCGCCGGCGACGAAGGTGGCGAGGGCGGAGCCTTGGATGAAGCCGGCGAGATCGCGGAACCAGGAGAAGCCGGGGAGAGGCGCGAAGGCGTCCTTCATCAATTGCAGGCCGAAGAAAAGCAGGCCGGCGGAGAAGAGCGCGGAGAGGGCGGGGCGGAGGCGGGCGGAACCGAGGTCGAAGGCGAGGGCGAGTCCTGCGATGCCGAGGAGGTAGAGAAAAGCGAGGTGGGCGTTGAGCGAGGCGAAGAAGACGAGCGGCACGGTGCCGAGATTGGCCCAGGCGACGATGGGCAAGGCGTGCGCGACCGACATCAGCCCGCCGGAGACGAGGCTCGTGAGGATGAAGGCGACGGCGGTGGAACTTTGCGTGATGGCTCCGAAGAGGAAACCGCCGGCGCCGGCGAGGAGGGGGCGGCGCGACCAGGCGGCGAGCTGGCGGCGAAGGCGGCGGCTCGTGAGCCCTTGGAGATGGGTGCGGATGCCGGAGACGCCGTGGAAAAAGAGGGCGAGGCCGGCGAGGAAGAGCGCGAAAAGCTGGGCCATGCTGGAGCGAGAAGCAGGGAGCGAGGTGCGGGAGCCGGAAGGAGAACGGCGAGGCGGAGGCGGGCGTGGGACGTGGATTGGCTTCTTGCGGCCCGCTCCTCGCTCCTAGCTTTTTTGGGCGCAAAAACAGAGCCAGAAAGAGGCGAGGACGGCGAAGCCGGCGACGATCCAGGTGATGCGGCGGAGGGCTTCGTAACGGGCGGCGGCTCGGGCGGCCATGGCGGCGAGCTCGTCGGCCGCGGTCTTTTCGGCGGCGCTGGCGAGCAGGTCGAGTTTTTCGGCGAGAGGCCGATCGAGGCCGCGGACGGAGGCGTCGGCTTTGAAAGGGGCCTCGGGCTCGCTCGGAGAAAATGTGGCGAGGGCGGCGCGGTAAGCTTCGCCGAGGCGGGAGTGCTCCGCGGGCAGGTCGCCGGCCTCGCGGGGATCACCGGAAGCGAGGCGTTCGAGGCCCTCGCGAACCTGCGTTTCCTCGGTCTCGAAGCGGGCGCGGTAGGTGGCGAAGTCTTTGGCGTCGCGGCTGCGAAGGAGGAGGTTTTTCCACTCCTGAACCTGGGTTTTGAAGGCGGCGCGGGTCCGAAGCGCGAGCAGGGTGCGTTGTTCGGTGGCGTCGAGCTCGGCGAGGCCGGTGGCGATTTTTTGATGGCTGTGGTGGAGCGCGAAGAGCCCCGTGGCGCCGAGAAGGAGGACGAGCAGGGAGACGAAGGCGGCGATGGGGAGGAGGTTCGGGCGGGGGGCGGCGGAGCTCATCTTTGAAGGCGCGGTGGGAGCGGGACGGATACGAGGGCCGGATGGAAAAACGCCCGCGAGCGGAAAGCTGGCGGGCGGCGGGTGACGAGCGGGAGAACGAGAACGATTAAGAGAACGAGAACGATCGATTGTCACATGCCCATGACAGGCGTGGCGGAGCGGAGGACGCGCGCGAGGGTGTCGATGGCGGCGGCGACTTCGCGGCCGACGAGATCCATGCGGGCGAGGGTGGCGATGCGTTCGGCGCGGGCGTGGAAACGAGGTTCGTCGAAGATGCGCGCGAGGAGGTGGCTGGCGGTGAGAAGGCTGATGAGGATGGCGTCGCGCGGGTCGGGGAGATCGTCGCCGAGGATGAGCGCGGAGAGGCGGGTGCGGACTTCCACGCGTTCCTGGTTGTCGACGGTGGGGTAGCGGCGGACGCCGAAGACCCAGAGAAATTTTTTCTCCTGCTGGCTGAGGATGCCGCGGGCGACGAGGCGCTCGAGGGCGGCGCGTTCGAGGGTGGAGCGTTCGGAGGCGAAGACGCCGAGCCAGTGGGAAACGGACTGCGGGGCGATGGCGCTGGCGATGGTGCCGAGGGCGCGGTCGAGGAGCGGGTCGCCGGTGGGGGCGCGGTCGATCACGACGAGCTGCTGCGGGTCGGTGTCGATGCGGTTGGCGAGGGCGAGGTCGGCGAGGAGGGCTCCGGCAAGGGCGTAGTCGAGGCCCATGACGGGCATGGGGCGGAGGGCGCCGGTGGCGTCGTCGAGGGCGAGGAGGAGGATCTCCTCGACGAAGGAGAGCGGGGCGTGCGGGTGCGGGACGGAAGCGGAGGGTGTGCTCATGGTGCCGAGGGGGTGATGGTGAGTGAGGCGGGACGGACGGAAGGGGGGGCGGGGAGACATGGGCGGGACGCCCATGCCACGGCGGAAATCACGGGCGGGACGCCCGTGCCACGTGGGGTTCAAACGGCGGAGGCGAGGTCGGCGCGGATGTCGAGCACGGTGAGGAAACCCGAGAGTTCGAAGACTTCGCGGACGGGGGCGGGGAGGGCGACGAAGGTGGCGCGGCCGCCGGCGGTCTTGAATTTCTTGGCGGCGGTAAGGAAGACGCGGAGGCCGGCGGAGCTGACGTAGGCGAGGGAGGCGAGGTCGAGCACGAGGGTCTTGGCGCCGGAGGCGAGGAGGGCGTCGACGCGTTGCTCGAGGGCGGGGCTGGCGAGGCCGTCGAGACGGCCGGAGAGGGCGAGGACGGTGGCGTTGGCGTGCTTGGTTTCGGAGATTTCCATGATGGGCGGGAGCACAAGAGAGCAAAGCGGCGGCGACAAGGCCGGGATGAGGGTGGGGTGAGAAAGTTGGGATTTCGTTCCCGTCGGCCAAGGCGAGGGCCGCGGCGAAAGCGGCTGGTGAGGGAGGCCGGGGCGGGTTTTCCGCAAGTTCCGTTGTAACAGCGGGCGGGATTTCTGGTAGAGAAAGGTTTCCCGATGCCCCCTCGCGACTCCGACCCGACGCTTTTTGCCACGACGCACTGGACGGTGGTGTGCGAGGCGGCGCGCGGGGGAAACGCCGGCGCGGTGGCGGCGCTGGGGGGCTTGTTCGAGACGTATTGGGCGCCGCTTTATCGCTATGTCCGTCGCCTGGGTCGCTCCGCGCCGGATGCGGAGGATCTGGTGCAGGGCTTTTTCGCGCATCTCTTGGAGAAGGACGGGTTGCGTCTGGCGGACCGGGAGCGGGGGCGGTTTCGCGCCTTTTTGCTCGGCGCGTTGAAGCACTACATGGCCAACGAGTGGCAGCGCTCGCATCGGCAGAAACGCGGGGGCTTCGCGACGCACCTCTCCATCGAGTGGCGGAGCGCGGAGACCGGGCTGGGGCTCGACCCGGCGGGGCCGGGCGGTCCCGATTTGCTTTACGATCGGGACTGGGCGGTGGCCTTGCTCGACAAGGTGCTCGACGACATGGCGCGCGAGGAGCGGGACTTCGGCGATTGGAAGCCGTTTCTCGAGCTCAGCGGCGACCGCCTGCCCCATGCGGAGATCGCGGCGCGTTTCGGGCTGAGCGAGGGCGCGGCTCGCGTGGCGGTGCATCGCCTGCGCAAGCGCTACCGTCAGCGACTGCGCGAAGAGATCGCGCGCACCTTGGTCGGCGAGACGCAGGTGGAGGAAGAGATGCGCGCCTTGTTCGCCGCGCTCAGCTCGTGATTTTCTTTGCGGCGTGATGTAACGACATCGCGTTCGCGCGTAAGAGAACGCCACGATGAACCCCGATTCCCCCAGGCATTGCCCGCAATGCGGAAAAGTCGTTCCTGCCGGCGGGCAGCATCGGCTTTGCCCGGCCTGTTTGATGGCGCAGGCGCTGGCCTCGGGGACGGCGTTCGCTACGGGCGGACCGAACGCGGCGGGTGAAAATGCCGGCGCGCGGCCCGTTCCGTCGCCGGAGGAGATCGCGGCGAAGTTTCCCCAGTTCGAGATTCTCGGATGCCTCGGGCGCGGCGGCATGGGCGTCGTCTACAAGGCGCGGCAAAAATCGCTCAACCGCGTCGTGGCGATCAAGGTGCTCGCGCCCGAGCGGGAGCATGACGCGCGTTTCGCGGAGCGGTTTGCGCGGGAGGCGGAGTTGCTGGCGAAGCTGAGTCATCCGCACATCGTCACGATCCACGACTTCGGCCGGGCGGACGGGTTGTTTTATATCGTGATGGAGTTCGTGGACGGCGTGAATCTCCGCGACCTGTTGCGCGAGGCGAAGATCGAGCCGAAGCAGGCGCTGGCGATCGTGCCGCCGGTGTGCGAGGCGCTGCAATACGCGCACGATCACGGCGTGGTCCACCGCGACATCAAGCCGGAGAACCTGCTGCTCGACCGCGAGGGACGGGTGAAAATCGCGGACTTCGGCATCGCTGCGCTGGTCGGCGGCGACGGAGCGGGAGAACGGGCGGGCACGCCGCCCTACATGGCGCCGGAGCAGGGCGGCGGAAAGTCGGGCGCGTCGGCGACCGCGATCGATCATCGCGCCGACATCTACGCGCTTGGCGTGGTGCTCTACGAGATGTTGACGGGGGAACGTCCCGGGCGCGAGGTGGTGGCGCCTTCGCGCAAGGTCCAGATCGACGTGCGGCTGGACGAGATCGTGCTGCGCGCGTTGGAGAAGCAGCCGGAGCTGCGCTACGCGACGGCGACTGAGTTCAAGACCCGGGTTGAGACGGTGGTGGCGGAGGGCGAGCGGAAGCGTGGTCGCGCGGAGACGCAAATTCCGCGCTGGAGCGGCGGGCGGCGAGACTACCTCGCCGCGCTGGCCTGGGTCGCCCCCGTGATGGTGGCTTGGTGGTTTTGCGCGGTGTTCTGCATGCCGAAGGTGAACGAGATCGCGGAACAGGCGCGGTTGGCGGGCGAAGCGGGCGGTGTTTGGAGCCTGCTGAAGATGGTGGTGACAATTTTCGGCGGGGAGATGCTGCGGGGCGGGGCCTTGCTGCTTCTGTTCGTTCTGCTGGCGGAGCTTTTCCTGCCGGCGTGGAGGCGGCGCAGGCGCGTGTTTCTGCGATGCCTGGCGGTGGCGACGAATGTCCTCATTTTGTGCGGGCTGGTGGGTTTGATCGTGTCGGTCCTGGTCTTGGCGCCGCGATCGGTTTCGCGGGAGCGGACGGAGGCTGTTTCCGCCCCTTTCCGTGAATACGAGGTCCGCAAGACCTTCGCGGAGTTGGCCGGCGAGTCGGCGGAACCTCGCGCGCCTGAAGGGGTCGCCGGCGCGGCGCTGGTCGACTTCATCGAGAAAGACGCGGCGACGGCGAAGCGGGTCCACGAGCTGGATTCGCCTTTGTTTCCGGCGGGCGCGATCAAGGTGGATCTTTCCGCGTCCGAAAAGGCGGCGGCGCGGGGGCAGCAGATTTTGCGAGCGCTCGTCTACCGCGATGATCTTGCGGCCGTGATTTACCGCCGGGCGGATGAGCTGGCGTCGAGCCCGCGAAAGAACATCGCCGCCATCGTGCTGGGACGGCGAGACGGACGCTGGGGCATTTTCTTTGGCGCCTCGGACGCGTTGTCTGATGACGCGAGCGAGGACGCGGTCGAGACGAGTTTTCGTGCAAAGGCCCCGGAGTTGTTCGAAGCGCTGAAAAGGTTGCCTGCGCAACGGCCCTCTGCGGGAAGCGTCGGCGCCATGGCGGCCGTGAGCGTCACCGCCGGCTTCGTGGGCTCCGGCGTCACGTTCCAGGTGGAATCGGGGCCGAAGAAAGCGGACCCGTCGCGAAGCATCTCCGTCACGGTGAGCGGAGCCGTCGCCCGCTCAGGCGCGCATGCGCTGCGCGAGGGCGCCACGCTGCTCGACGCGCTGGCGGCGGCGGGTGGCTGGACTTCGCCGACTCCGCCGACGCGCGTGTCGATATCAAGCCGCGCGGCGAAGGAGACCCGGACGCCGGCGCGCGTCCACGATCTCGAGGCGATTCTCGCCGGCCGGGCGCCCAATCCTTCGCTGCGGCCGGAGGACTCGGTGGAGATCGAACAGCCGCATTTTTGAAATCCGAGACCTTGATGTTTCAACCCCGCTAGCCGCTCTCCGCCATGTCATTCGAATATCCGATTTTTCAAATCCTGTTGTATATCGCCCTGTTTTTCGCGCCGCCCGACACGAACCGCATTTTTATCGGGGCGGGGGATGGCGAGCTCCTCACCTTGCAGCGGAGCGGCGAAGCATGGGAAATTCAGCGGATACCGCACGGCGACTCTCCGGCGATCCCCGAGGGCCGCGTTTTTGTCGAAGGCGACGCGGTGCTCCTGAAAAAAGGCGATGCGTGGGATCCGCCGTTTCCGATGGCCGAGTATGTGAAGCTGGACCGGAATCACGACTGGTCTCGGCAGCCCGAGCTGCGCCTGCCTTTCGGCAGCGTGTTGGCGAAGACGAGCGATGCCGTGGTGTTGCGGGTGAAAGACGGCACGCCGGAGATGAAGAGCTATCGGATCGCCTATATGCCGATCGAGGACGGGAAGCGGCCGACCATCATGGTGAACGTGCTCGGCGCGGTGGCGCGGCCCGGGGCCTATACCTTAGGGGGCGACGCCAACGTGGACGGGTTGCTGTTGCTCGCGGGTGGATTGGTGGGAGGCGCGGAATGGGACACGATACGAATTTTGCGCGGTTCGGCGGACGCGCCGCTAAAAGTGGTAAAGGGGCTTCGTTCGCCCCTCCTGGATCGCGACACGATCTATGTGCCGGTTCGCGTGCTTCAGGATAACCCTTCGCCTCCGGAGACGATGCGTTTTGGCGGAGTCGAGTGGTTGCCTTGGCGGTCCTTGTTCGAGGTGCGGGGCGACGAGCTCGTGTCCTTGCCAAAGGTGCGGCCGGGTTTCGACTACGGGCATTGGGGGCACGGGCGCGGACCGGAGGTCGTCACGAACATCGGCAACCCGGATTGGCGGGACTATCGGATCGACGCCGACCTGCTCGTGCCGGGCGTCGACCCGGCCTTCAACCCGCACGGGCTGGGGCTGGATTTTCACGGGGCGATGATCGCCTTCCATGTCGTGGACAAGAAGGAGAGTTTCAACGAGAGCGGCACGAGCGCCTACATCTTGGGTTTCGAGGGGCCGGGAAACTGGAGCCTCACCGCGCAGTATAACAATTACTGCCGTCAGCCGCGGGGCTGGGGAAACAACCAAAGCGACGGGGAGCGCCGGCTCGCGGGTGGATCCGACGTGGCGCTCGATCCGGTGAGGGGGAATCGTTTCCGGATCGAGGTGCGCGGGGATCGCATCCGGATATGGATCGACGGGCGGCAGATCGTGGACCTCGTGGACGCGCAGATGGGCGAGCCGATAGGCGGGCGGACGCTCGACCACGGTGGCGTGGCCTTTGTCGGCGGTTTTGACGCGATGATCCGTCTGCGCAGCTTCGAGATCACGCACCTGTGACGCGCGTGGTGCCGCGCGCGGGCGCCGCGTGGAGCACGGACGTCCAAGCCACGGGCGGAGGGACCCGCCCGTCCACCACAAGACCAAACGCTTCGGGAAGGTTGCGTTACTTTTTCGCCTCGTCGCGGCCCAAGGCCCAGACGAAACCGCGGGCGAGGAGATCGCGGAAGACGGGGTCGAGGAAGGTTTCGTCGGAGTGGCCGAAGGTGGTGCCGAAGACGCGCGCGCCGTGGTAGTCGTTGACCCAGACGACGGGGTGGACGGCGCCGTCGACCTCGCTGACGGAGGTGGCGAGCGGGGTGGCGCCGGGCCAGACTTTTTCGACGATGTAGAGCTCGTCTTTCGGGGTTATCCAAGAGGCGGGAAAGCCTTTCATCACGGGGTGCCCGGGCTGCGCGACGGTCACGGGGTAGCGGGCTTGGTGATCGTGGCGGCGGCTGGTGACGCCGAGGAATTCGCGCCAGTCGTCCTCCTTCGCGGCGCGGTAGCTGTGCATGGCGCAGTGGATGACGAGGGCGGGCTTGCCGGCGCGATGGGCGGCGAGGATGCGACGGATGTAGCCGAGGTTGGCGGTGTCGGCGAAGCAGGCGTTGTGGACGACGATGTCGTAGGCGTCGGCCCAGTCAGGTTTGTCGTAGAGGGAAATTTCGGCGCGCGTGCCGGTGCCGCCCTCGTTGACGACGGTCCATTCGATGGCGAGCGACTTGGTCTCGGCGACGGATTCTTTGATGGCCTGGGTCTGAAGCGGGTAGTTGTGGCAGCAGCCACCGGTGA
>CBIHRE010000014.1:0-20805 GCA_966212385.1 uncultured Akkermansia sp.
CGAGCGGATAGCGGCCCCCTTCCCCTCCCCCGCCGCCGATCCGCGCCGGCTCATCGTCCTGGGCGCCTCCACCGGCGGCACCGAAGCGCTGCGCGAAGTGCTCGTGCGCCTGCCCGATGGCCTGCCGCCGATCGCGATCGTGCAACACATCCCCGCGCACTTCTCCCGAGCCTTCGCGGAACGTCTGGACGGGCTCTGCGCCTTCAAGGTCCACGAGGCCGTCGACGGCGAGTCGCTCCGCCCCGGCATGGCGGTCGTCGCGCCGGGCAATTTCCACCTTCTCCTGCGCTGGTCGGGCGCGGGCTATCGCGTGGAGCTTAGCTCCGGGCCTCAAGTCTGGCACCAGCGCCCGGCGGTCGACGTCTTGTTCAAATCCGTGCCCGAGCCCTGCGCCCGCTCCGTGGTCGCCGGCGTGCTCACCGGCATGGGCAAGGACGGCGCCGAAGGGCTCCTGCGGCTGCGTCGCTCCGGCGCGGCCACCTTCGCGCAGGACGAGGCGAGCAGCGTCGTCTACGGCATGCCCCGGGAAGCCTGGGAAAACGGCGGCGCCGAGCGCCAGATCCCGCTCGAAGGCGTCGCCGAGCACATCGTGCGGCTCGCCGCCGTGTCCCCCCCGTCCCATGCCCTCGCCTGATCCACAGCCGTCCCGAACCCTGCTCGTCGTCGACGACGAGCCCCGGGTCCTCGTCGCCCTGAAAGAGGTGCTCGAGCGCCAAGGCTTCGCCGTCTGCACCGCCTCGGATCCGCTCCGCGCGATCGACCTGCTCCGCGAGCGCGAATTCGCCGTCGTGCTTTCCGACCACCTCATGCCCGGCATGTCGGGGATGGATCTCCTCGTGGAGTGCCAGCGTCTCCAGCCGAAGGCCACGCGCGTGCTCATCACCGCCGCGCTCTCGCTGCCCACCCTCGTCGAGGCGATCAACAAGGGCGAAATCTACCGCTTCCTCGCCAAGCCCTGGCTGCGCGAGGAACTGATCGCCACGGTGCGCAACGCCCTCAACCGCCACGAGCTGATCGTGCAAAACGAACGGCTCCTCGGCGCGACCTCCGAGCTCAACCAGCGGCTCGGCGCGGCCAACCTCGCGCTCGGGGAGCAGGTGAAACGCCTCGAGTCGCAACGCCTCGAGCTCGACCATGCCACGCGCGAACTCGCGCGGCGCTACGACCGCTCCCTCGAGCTTTGCAGCCGCATCCTCGCCACCTTCGATCCCGCGCTCGCCCAGCAGACGCGGGCCATCGCCTCGCTCGCCGAGCAGATGGCGGCCTCCGCGGACGGATTCCTCGAACCCGAGGAGCGCGAGGTGCTGAAGGCCTCGGCCTGGCTCTGCGATCTCGGCCTCATCGGCGTGCAACGCGCCACCCTGCACCATTTCCGCTCCGACCCGGCGCGCCTGACCAAGTCCGAGCTCGCCGGGCTGCAAAACCATCCGATCTACAGCCAGACGCTCGCCGCGCACCTCGACGACCGGCCGCTTCTCGGCGAGACGATCCGCGGCCACCACGAGCGCTTCGACGGCGGCGGCTTTCCCGACGGCCTGGCCGGACAGGCCATCCCGCGCGCCGCGCGCTGCCTCGCCGCCGCGGTCTGGTTCGTCGAGTCGGGCATCACCGAAACCCGCGTCGCCGCCGCCATGGAAGCGGAGTCTGGCCGCGCGCTCGACCCGACCGCCGTGCGACTCTTCCTCGCCGCCACGCGCATGCGCACCCTGCCCCGTCCCGTGCGCGAAATCGACCCGCACGACCTCCGCCCCGGCATGGTGCTCGCGACCGGCATCTACAGCCCGCACGGCCTCCTGCTCGTCGGCGAGGGGCAGGCGCTCAACCCCGCCACCATCTCCAAGATCCGCAGCCACCACCTCGTCGATCCGCTCGGTCCGCGACTGCTCGTCTACACCTGATCCCCCTCCATGGCCGGTTCCCCCACCATTTCCGCGATTTTCGCGCAGCGGATCGTCGTCGGCGTCGCCGAGTTGGCCGTCACCAACCAGACCGCGGCCGTGCTCAGCACCTACGCGCTCGGCTCCTGCATCGGCCTCGTCGCCTACGACCCGCTCGCGCGCGCCGCCGGTCTCTTGCACCTCATGCTGCCGGACTCGACGATCTCGCCCGAAAAGGCTGCGCGCCAGCCCGCGATGTTCGCCGACACCGGCATTCCCGCGCTCTTCAACAGCCTGGCCGGCGTGCGCGCCCAGCGCGGTCGCACCACGCTCTTCGTCGCGGGCGGAGCCTCGGTGCTGTCGGGGCCCGATTCGTTCCAGATCGGCGAGCGCAACGCCGCCGTCGTGCGTCGCATGCTCTCGGTCTACGGCTGCCGCATCGCCGGCTACGAGGTCGGCGGCGTCGTCAACCGCACCCTGCACCTCAACGTCGGCACCGGCGAGCTCACCATCAAGATGCCCGACAAGACGCTCACTTTCGCGTTGGGCTGAGCGGGGCGATCTGAAAACAGGGAGGTGGATCGCCCCCTCGGATCGCCCCGGATCCGTCCCCGCTCGCTCGGAACCGGGGACTTACGTGGTCGGAGCGGTCGCCTCGGCTCGCGTCTTGCGTCTGATTGCGCACCAGCACAGCGCCCCGGCGCCCAAGAGCTGGGCGAATGCGGCGGGCTCGGGAATCCCTGCGGCATAGCTCACCGTGGACGGGGTTCCATACAGGCCGGCCAGTAGCGCTTGGTCGTCCCGCGTGACGATATAGGCGAACGCCGAGAGCACGAAGTCGAAGGGGTTGGTATGGAGCTGATAGGTGCCGTTGTCGAAGACGGTGGAGCTGCGATCCGGAAGAGCGTTGATCCCGACGAAATGAAACGCGCCATTCGCCACATATATCGCCAAGCCCGAGGTGTCGCTGATCAGACCGGCCTCGTCGAAGGTCTGCGTCTCTCCATCGAGCGTTAGGCTGATGGAGATCCGAAGCTCCGGAAAGGCGGCAAAGGGGTGAATGCCGGCCCCGAGAGCCGGTCCCGAATAGCTGAGAACGCCAAAACCCACCGGCGCCGAGAAATCGTAGGCCTCGGGATTAAGGCTGAAATCCGGCTCGAAACGATCCTGCTCAAGCAGGGAAAACGGATAGTCCGTGAAGTAGGACGTCAGCGTATTGGCCGGGAGTCGGGTGGCGGCCGTCACGGCCAGCAAGAATAGGATGGTTCGTTTCATGGGCGTTGGGCGGGGCGAGGTCTTGATGCGTTTTGGCCGAGGGCGACGGGAGCGCTCTGCCGCTCACGGAATGAGAATGCGCGGCGCCTTCCGCCACACGGTAGCGGAGGCAAGGTGCTTAAGCGGCGAGCGGAGCGTGGCATGGAATCAACAAACAACGGCCCGGCCCCCTTGGGCGGCCCCGACCCTTTCAAAAAGGCCGGTAAAAGGAGGGTCGGGCCAAACAAGCCGCCACGTCGTTCCACTCTCGATATGCCGATACCATTCTTCGGTGAACGACTCGATTCCTTGATAACGGCCTAAAACTGGGACTTTTTCCGCGCTTTTTTCCGCGACACATTCGTTTATCCACGCGCAAAACCGCACAAACTCAGCATGGCTCGCAAAGCCGTCGATTGGTTCCCAAGGACAAGTTTTCATTTCACGAGCCATGCAGGGTTCACATTTTGGATAACTTGGCATATCCGTTGCGATTGGTTGCCGCTTTTTGCGAATGCGAGCGGACTCCGAAGAGCAACTAGGTTTCCGTTCGCCGCTCGAGTTCCTTACGCCACTCGCCAAGCAAACCTTCGGCAAGCGTGCGATCGGTCTGACCATCTTCCACTGAGCCGACGAACGTTCCATCAAGTTCAAATTCGATGGCCAAACTGTGTTCGGCGGAAAACTGCCGCAGTGCCTCAACTAGCCAAGTCACTTCATCGAGATGCTGTTTGTCTGCTTCAAGAGGCAACTGCCACGGAGGAAGCGCAGAGTAAACCATGAGCACGCCGCCAACGGTTCTGACCGGCGTTCCAAAATTGGACGCGTGGATTTCGTCGATGAACTGCGGTGCCTCGATCAACCAATCGCGTCCACGCCCGATCTCACCAACCACCCGTTGCACAAGTGGAGGCAACTCCTCCTCAAAATCCTGCGCGATGTGGAAGAGGAGTTTTTGCTTTGGATGATCGAAGGCGATTTCTGACGACATGATTAAGGCGTCGTTGCTGGATAAATCGGAACCTGTCCACCCGGGCCGCCGGGATTGTAGCGGAAACCTCCTGGCATATGCGCGTCCATGTGTCGTGTTGCAGGCAACGGCGTGGTGATGGGCGTTCCTCGGATATGGTGCATCGGGATGCGTTCACCCAAGAGTCCTGCGTCTTCGAGGAAGTGATTCACCCTCGCTCGATCAACAACCGGGGTGCGGCCGTCGAGGTCGGGGCCGTGGACTTTCCAGGCGACGGCGCCGTTGACGATCACCGCGATTTCGAGGAACTCCGCGGCTGGGTCGTAGAGGGACGTGATTGTCGTCGCGGGGCCGGAGGCCGAGCCGGCGGCGACGGGTTGGTGGATGGTGCGGAGGCGGCGGCCGAGGCCGTCGTAGACGGCGCTCCAGTCGTAGCCGTTGTTCGCCGCGTCGCGTTCGGTGACGCGCACGAGTTGGTTGAAGGCGTCCCAGGTGAGCGTTTGCACGCGGCCGTCGGCGAAGGTCCGGCTGGTGACGTTGCCCTCGGCGTCGTAGGCGGTGGAAAGGGCGGCGAGCGGGACAGAGACGGTGAACGAACTCGTGGCCGTCGCGGTGTAGTGGCCGCTGGGGTGCGCGGCGCGGGCTTCGAGACTCTGCGCCCCGGCGTCGAGCGGGAGCGCGGCGCTCCAGGCGCCGGTGTTAAACTTGCGGGCCGCCGAAACGGAGCTTTGCGGTTCGACGACAGCGAACGCGAGCGAGGCGATCCAGCACCAAGCTAACACCCACCAGAACACGCCGGTGCTTCGTCCTTGCGGGCCGAAGCAGGAGGCGAAGCGTGATAGGCACATGGTTCTTTCGAGTCGCGGTTCTTTACCCGGTTAGCAGTTACAGCTCATGAAGGTTTCATGGGCCGAGGGCGAGGTTACGGGGACAGGTGATACAGGGGCGGGAGTTTTGCTTGGACCGTTTGGATAGTAAGACGCATGGCATTTATGCCCGCTGCGTCGAGAAGCTCGTGAGAACGTCACATCAATCGCTCCTAGCCGAAAACTTGGCATATCCGTTGCGATTGGTTGCCGCTTTTTTCCGCATTGTTGTAAGCGCGAGCGAACTGCTAACGTTTCCGTCGCGATGCCAGAGCACGTAATCAGAGCAGCATTCACCGACCGAACCGTTCGGGTTTATCAAGCTTACCGCCCCGAGATTGCCGTCGCTGCACTCAAGGCCGGACGCTTTGTGCCGCCATTCAAAATGGGACGGATGACGTGGATAAAACCCTCGTTCAACTGGATGATGTATCGCTCCGGTTACGCCAGCAAACCAGGCCAAGAGTTCGTTCTCGGCATCGACATTACGCGGGCCGGATTCGAGTGGGCATTGGAGCATGCAACCCTCTCGAGTTTCAATGGGACGGTGCATGGCTCACCCGAGGAATGGGCAAACTCGCTGGCGGCAAAATGCGTCCGCATCCAGTGGGATCCCGAGCGCGATTGGCGGCTGAAGGTCATCGAAGGCGTTCGGGCCATTCAAATCGGCTTATCAGGTGAAGCTGTGGAACGCTACGTGAGCGAGTGGATCGTCAACATCGAGGACATGACGCCCACCGCTCGTAAGCTCGCAGACGCTGCGACAAGCGAGATTCGGCCGAAAAATTCGCCCGATTCGTTCGAACGCCCGTATCCGAAAGCTCCAGCCACATCCTGGCCGAGACTTGAGCAGGGTTAAGCTTTGCGCCGCTGCAACTGCTCCTCAGCGCCGTCTCGTATCACAGTATCGTTCGACGCAGCCAGCTGGTGAAGCGCAGCCTCCGCTTCGCCACCCGATAGTTTCCCGAGCGCCCAGATTGCTTTCACTGCCAAGGCTCGGCTGTCGTCGTAACTCAGGTATTCAGGTATCCATTGTGTCGCACGATACAGCGCGTTCACGGCCTTAGGGCTCCGCAGCTTGTCCAGGGCGCTCACGATATCCTCATGGCTGACGTGCCAGTCAGCTTCGAGCAGTCGGGCCAAGACGCCGACGTGATCGGATGCAAACCCAAAGGCATGCCCAACGATGAGCACACACTGCACGTCATCGGAGTTTCTCGATTTGTAGACTTCTTCAAGAAGCCGCGCGGCCACCGCCCCGTGCTCAATTGCTAAGGGAAAGCGCCTCGCAAACTCCTCCTTCGATATCTTCCTGACTGCACTCGGAGGAGTGATAACCAAGTCGCGGCAAAGACGGCGTTCTTCTGGTGTCATTTCGCAAGACCAAAGGTCAGGATGTTATTGTTGAACGTTTCGAGTGCCGTGCCTTTGCCCAATCCGATGTTGATCACGTCTCCTTCTAACTTGAAAAACGCGTTACTTGAGGTCCATCCCTTCTGAACCAACGGAAGGCTTTCGAATGCCTCGCCAGTTAATCCAGCGTTGCGGACACCGATGTTCATCAGCGATTCCGTTGTTCCTCCTCGAAGAGTAAACTCGACCGTGACGCCGTTGTATTGCCTCGCATACTGGAGGCTCGGCGAAAGGAATGTTTCGCTAGTCGCGGGGAGCTTGCCGGTCTTTAGCAATTGCTCGTAGTGCGCTTGGCTCATCGTTCGATAGAGCGTTTGGGTTCCTGCATTCTCTGCGGCCTGCTTGATCAGCGAGCGTTCCATGCTTGCGAGGCCGGAGAAGAGGCCGATGGCGAGATCGCGCGGGATGGCGGAAGGGTGATTGTTGACTTCGGCGATGAGCGCCAGCATCGCGGCGCGCTCTAACTGGGGGTCGCCGAGCTCGCGGGCCAGCTCCACGAGTTGCCCGTAATAGGCCCCCATCAAATCTTCAGCGTCGACACCCAGTCTAAGCGCCCGCTGGAGCGCCAATAGATCCGGCGTCAAAACCACTCCGAGGTCCATCATCAACCAATCCGGCAGCCGGTTATCGAGTCCTGATCCGGTCAGCATGCCGTAGAGACCACCCGGATACGGGTTGCCCCAAAGGTCTTTGCTAAAGCGCCCGGTGGGGTCGAAGCGGTTGACCGGGTCGCCGTTCGCGAAGGCGTAGAGGCTCATGTCGGAGCCGTGGCCCAAGGGGTCTGGGGAGAGGAAGCGGCCGGTGTGCGGCTCGTAGTAGCGGGCGCCGAGCCAGTAGAAGCCCGTTGGGTCGAGGCGACGACCGCGCCAGGCGGCGGACTCGGCGACGCGGAGGGGGCCGGCGAGCAGTTCGGCGCGGTGGTTGGGCAAAGGACCGTAGCCGCCGACGCGGGTGGAGAGCCACTCGACTCTCTGCACGGGGCCGAGGCCGTCGAGGGTGGCGACCACGTTGCCGAAGGCGTCGGAGACCGCCGCGCGGACTTTGTAGCCGCCGGTCAGGCTTTCCGGATCGGGGGTCAGGACGGCTTCGAGACCTCCCGTGCCGTTCCAGCCGCCGTAGCGCCCGTCGAGGTCGGGACCGTGGACTTTCCAGGCCACAGCGCCGTTCACGATCACCGCAATTTCGAGGAACTCGGCGGCGGGGTCGTAGAGGGACGTAATCGTCGTGGAGGGACCGGAGACCGCGCCAGCGACTACAGGCTGGTGCGTCGTGCGGAGGCGGCGGCCGAGGCCGTCGTAGACGGCGCTCCAGTCGTAGCCGTTTTGCGCGGCGTCGCGTTCGGTGACGCGCACGAGCTGGTTGAAGGCGTCCCAGGTGAGCGTTTGCACGCGGCCGTCGCCGAAGGTCCGGCTGGTGACGTTGCCTTCGGCGTCGTAGGCGGTGGAAAGGGCGGCGAGCGGGACGGAGACGGTGAACGAACTCGTGGCCGTCGCGGTGTAGTGGCCGCTTGGATGCGGAGCGCGGGCTTCGAGGCTCTGCGCCCCGGCGTCGAGCGGGAGCTCGGCGCTCCAGGCGCCGGTGTTGTCGGCCCAGCCGGGGTGCGCGGCGCGGCCCTTGGCGACGCCGTTTATCCAGAGCTCGACGTGGTCGGCGCCGAGCGAGACGCCGGCCATGGGGATGGTTTTTCCGGCGGCGTTGGTCTCGTCGTCGGTGACGCGGGCGAAGGCGTTTACCCCCGATCCCGGGGCGGAGGGGACGCGGCTTTGCCAGGCGGAGGGGGCGCCGGCGCCGACTTTGTGGTCGGTGCGGATGCCGAGGCCGATGGCGTCGTGGTCGAAGGTGGTGGCGAGCGCGGCGCTTTGGCCCGGGGCCGGGGAAAAGCCTTCGCTGACGACGCGGCCGCGGGAGTCGTAGCCGTAGGCGCGGGTTTACGCCCAGGCGCCGGGGCCGGAGCGGGCGACGGCGTAGGCGTCGAGGCTGCCGTCGGCGCGCCAGGCGAGGGTCTCGGTCTGGAGGGCGCCTGCGGCGGCGGTGGTGGCGAGGCTTTGCGGGCGACGGAGGGCGTCGCGGGCGGCGACGGTTTGCGTGCGCCAGAGGTTGTCTCGGGAGGCGGGCAGGCCGCCGTCGGTGTGGCCGTAGCGGGCGGTGTAGGCGTCGGCGGAGACGGAGGCGAGGAGGCCGTCGGCGCGGTGATCGAAGAGGTAGCTGGGCGGGGCGAGGGGCGAGGCCAGGCCCGGTGTCGCGGGGACGAGCCGGTCGCGGCGGCCGGCGGCGTCCCAGCGCGGGGTGAACTGCGCGAGGGTGGCGCCGTCGAGGGTGAGGGTCTCGGTCGTGAGGCGGCCGTAGGCGTCGCGCGGGCGGGAGACGATCGTCGGCGGGCCGACGGCGGGGGCGCTGCGGGTGATCTGCGTCACGAGGCCGCGCCGGTCGTAATCGTAAACGGTGGTGGAATCGGTCTCGGCGGCGGCGCCGTCGGTCGTGAGGGTGCGGATGCGCAGGAAATCGTCGTAGGCGAAGCTGTTCACCACGCCGCGCGGATCGGTGACCGTGTCGGGCAGTCCGGCCCAGAGGGCATGCGCGGAGGGGTGGTAGGCGTAGGTGGTGAGGCGGCTCTCGCTCGCGCCGTTCACCAGGCGCCGCGAGACGGGGCGGCCCGCGGTGTCGTAGATCGTCTTGTCGACGAGCGCGCCTTGGGGGCTCGCCATGCGGCGTTCGAGGAGCTGGCCGGCGGCGTTGTGGACGAAGGTGGTGAGGTGGGTGTCGGGGAGGGCCTGCGTGGCGAGGTGGCCGAGCGCGTCGAAAGCGGTGGCGGTGACGCGGCCGAGGGCGTCGCGGCTTTCGGCGGGGAAGCCGTCGAGGTCGTAGGTTTGGCTCGAATAGGTGCCGTCGGCGTGACGAACGAGGAGGGGGCGGCCCTGCGGGTCGGCGTAGGTGGTGACGACGAGCGCGTCCGCGCCGGTGCCGGAGGTGACGGTGGCGGAGTGGTGGTCGGGCGACCAGGCGGTGGCGGTGACGCGGACGACGGCGTCGTTGGCGTCGCGGATCTCTTCGCGGATCGCGCGGCCGAGGGCGTCGCGGGTGAGGCGGGTTTTTTCGCCGAGGGCGTTGGTCGTGGTCGTGAGGGTGCCGGCCGCGTCGTAGGCGATGCTCGTGACTTGTTGCGCGGAGGTGGTCGTGGCGGCGGGGCCGGTGATGGTTTTCACGCGGTCGAGGTCGTCGTAGGCGGTGGCGAAGACGGCGTTTTCGGCGTCGGTGATGGAGACGAGGTTGCCGCGGAGGTCGTAGGCGCGGGTTTCGGAGGCAAGGACCGTGCCGTCGGGCTTTTTCAGCGTCCGCGTCGCGGTGCGGGCGATGTCGTCGTAGGTCGTTTGCCAATACGTCTGGTTGCGGAGGATCTCCTTGGCGAGGCGGCCGTCGGCGCGGTAGCGCCATTCGGCGACGGAGCCGTCGGGGTGGGTGCGTTTGCGGGGCTGGCCGCGGGAGTTGTAGAGCGTGGTGGTCGTGCCGCCGAGGACGTCGGTGTGCGTCTCGACCTGGCCGCCGGGCTCGTAGGTGAAGGATTCGACGGAGAGGGCGGAGACTCCGGCGGGGAGGGAGCCGTCGTAGGCGCGTTTCGCGGTCTGGTCGGCCTGGTATTGGGCGAGGAGCGCCGGGGCGTGGGCGGCGTCGAAGCGGCGGGTGCGGGTCAGGCGGCCGAGGGCGTCGTATTGGTGGGTGGCGGCGTGGCCCTTGGGGTCGACGACGAGGGCGAGGTTGCCGAAGAGGTCGTGATAATAGGCGGTGGTGGATTTGAGCCGGGAGGCGGGCGGGGCCTCGACGCCGGTGCCGTCGGACTTGGCCTGCACGCGCCAGACGCGGGTTTCGGAGGGGCGGCCGGCCTGGTCGTAGTCGGTCTCGATCCAGTCCTCGGGGCCGGAGCGGGGGCCGTCGACGCGGGAGACCTCGCCGTGGGCGTTGTAGGAGGTGCCGGTGAGGGCGAGGACGGCGCCGGTCTCGTTCTTGACTGTTTTGGTCAGGGGGCGGGAGCGGCCGTCGTAGGTGAAGGCGGTTTCGCGGCCGGCGGCGTCGGTGATGTGGTCGATCTCGAGGCGGGCGGTGGGGGCGAAGGTGAGGGAGACGTCGGGATCGGCCGTGCCGCTGCGGCGGATCTCGGAAACGCGGAAGCCGGTGGCGTCGTAGTCGTAGTCGGTGACGGATTCGTCGGGGCTGCCGAGGGCGAGGGTGCGTTTTTCAAGGAGACCGCGGGCGAAGATCGTGCCGGTGGCGGGGGCGGGAGCGGGGGCCTCGCGTTCGGTGTAGTCGAACTTGTCGGTGCGGAGGACGGCGCCGGTGGCGGTCACCTTGGTGATCACCTTGGTGGCGAGGCGGGGGTAGTCGGGATCTTCGTAAAGGTAGTCGGTGGTGAGGCCGGTGGCGGAGTCGGCGCGCCACTCGGGGAGGTTAAGCGTGTTATACTGCGCGGTGACGGTGTGCGTTTCGGTGGGCGGGGTGGCGGGATCGCCGTCGAGGTCGCCGGTGATCTTGGTCTCGGTGGCGTTGCCGCGTGAGTCGTATTTGTATTCGGTGACGAGGCCGCGCGCGTCGGTGGTCTTTTTCAGGGCGCGGGGGTAGGCGCCACCCGTGCTTCCCCCGTTTTCGGTGGATCCGACGCCATACCAATCGCGTTTCGTTTCCGGGCCTGCAGGGGGAAGTATCTTGGTCAGCAAGTTGTCGACGCTCAGATAACTTGTGTAGCGACCGTAGGCGTCTTTCACGCTGGTGGAGCCTTCGCTGTAGTCGAAGCTCGCGTTTTGGACGAGGACGCCGGGTTGGGATGGATCGACGGTGGAGCGTTGCGCGGTGACGCGGCGGAGCTTGTCGTAGCTGTTTTCAAGCACCCGCCCGTCGGGGTGCGTGATTCGAGTGATGACCGGCAGCTGGGTCGTGTCGCCTTCGGGGAAATCATAATCGTAGGTGGTGACGCCGTCCGAGGTGGTGACGGTCTTCAGGCGACCGCCTTGGTAGTCGTAGACGACCTCGCGGCCATCGTCGGCGGTGATGCGTTCGACGTGGCCGCCCGCTTGCCGGTGGATGACAAGCGCGCGCCCCGAGGAGGACTCGATACGATTGATCCGTCCGTAGTCGCTTTGCGTGCTGTCCTCGCCGCGGAGAAACGTGAGGACGTTGCCTTGAGCGTCGACCACCCGGTCGAGATAGGGGCGTTCGAGCGCGTATCCGCCGCGCAAATAGGACCGGTTCACATAGTGGCGCTGCGAGCCGTCGGGCAGGGTCCAGAGATATCCGTTTTGCGTGGGCTCGATATAAGAGCTCGAATCAAACGGGCTGACGGCCGCTTCGTAGGGAAAGCGGAAGGCGCTGGAGTAGTAGGGGCCGCCTCCCGAAAAGCTCAGGCCTTTTTGCACGAAGTCCGTCACGCTGCCGTCGTCGGCCATGGCGCGGATGACGCGGATCCATCCGGAGGGCTGCATCTCGATGGTGTAAGGCATCAGGTAGTCGTCGAATCCGGCGGTCCAGCCGGGGCCGAATTCGGGGGAGGCGATCTGGGATTTGCTGCCGTAGCTACGGCCGAAGCGGATCGGCAAGGGGCCGGAGAGCGACATGTCCTCCTCGTGCAGGATGAACTCGCCGGTCAAGGGGCTTACGGGGTCGGCGACGAGGTTGGCGAGCTCGTCCGGGGCCCAGCGAAGGTCCGGCAGCCCGCCCGGTTTCGTGAAATCCGAAAGGATAAAATTGTAACGGACAAGCGGATACACGTTGATGCCGCTGGCCAGGGTCTTGCAGGCGAGAATAAACGAGGCCGATCCGGGGCTGACGACGCGGGGCGCCACGATATAGGAGAGCTGGGCGGTGTCGCATAGCCCCGCGCTGGTGATCGTCCATCCCTGGTATTTTCCCGAGAAGGTCGCGTTCGAGGCGGTGACAGAATACTGGCCGGCGTTGGGGCCATAGTAGATGGGCGTCGCCACCAGGGTCGCCGACACCGAACCCTGGGAGTCGGACCAGATAAAGGGGAATGAATCGGCGGACGACTTCGGTGCCGGCAGGAGGCAGAGTCCGCAGAGGACAAAGGCGAGCTCGACTAGAGCGCGGGGAAGGGCGAAACGGGCGAAGGCGACGAAGTGGAAAAGAGTGCGCATCGAGATCAGAGATCGGAGCCGGGGAGGGGCTGTTGCACCGTGACGCTCAGGCGGCCGACCGCGGAGTTGTTGGGCCGGGCGTCCTCGTCGTTGAACACGCCGTCGCCGTCGAGGTCGGCGGAGGCGTCGGCGAGGAGCGGGCTCAGGCCGAAGGCGAGTTCGTAGGAATCGGGCAGGCCGTCGAGGTCGGTGTCGCGGGTGAAGGGGTTGAGGCCGGCGAGCGCCTCGGCGGCGTTGCCCAGGCCGTCGCCGTCGTAGTCGCCCGCCTCGAACTGCGCGAGGGTGGCGTCGATGCGGCGCACGCGGGCGAAGAAGCGGGGCGCGTCCGTCGCCACGCCATAGCCGATCACGGTGTCGGCGCCCGCCCGGTAGTCTGGGAAGGGGAGCCAGACGAAAAGGTCCGGGCTGTGCTCGACGAAGTAGACATGGCCGGTCTCGCCCCACCAGGAGAGGGAAAGCGCGCCGCCTCCGGGCGTCTGATCGATGCGGAGCCCCAAGTTGGCTTCGACAGGGCTTTGCGCGAGGGCGGACGCGGCGGAGGCGAGGGCGAGCGTGAGAGCGAGGAGGAGGGCCGGGAGATCGCCGAGGGGCCGGAAGGCCGGAGGGCGGAGGCGATGGACGGCGAAGGCGAAGCGGGACATGGGAGCGTGGAGCAGGGCGCCGGAGGGGCAGGCTGGACGCCTGCGCTACTTAGCGGATTTTCCAGAAGAAGACCTTTTCGTGGCGGGGCTTGGCGGCGTCGGCGGCGGCTTGGCGGGCCTGCTCGGCGGCCTCGGCTTCGCGGCGCGCGAGGTCGGCGGCGAGTTGTTCGCGGTGCAGGTGGACGTGGGCGTGGAGCTGGTCGAGCGCGGCGAGCACGGGCTCGGCCGCGGTCGCATCGGCGGTGCTGCCTTCGAGACAGTATTCCGGAATCGCGTCCGGAGCCGGTGAGGCGGGGAAAAGCGCGAGGCCGGCGGGCTCCTGGCCGGGCGGCAGCTCGGCGAGGGGCTGCGTGTCGATGAAGGGGAAATACTGAAAGCGATGCGTCTCGGTCTCGATGTCGTTTAGCTGGCGGAGCAGGCGCCAGTCTGCGTTCGACCAAGCCGTGAAGGCGCGTTCGCCGTCGCGCCAGCTCAGCAGCGTCACGGCGGCGGAGCCGTTGGCGCGGGTGTAGACGGTGGCGGTGAGCGCGAGCGTGGAATAGGGCTTGGCCTCGGCTCGATCGAGGGCGGCTTGCAGTTCGGGGGACAATGGCGCTTCCGGCGCGGGAGCAGGGGGCGGCGGCGGAGCCGGTAATACCGGCGGGTGAATCCGGATATAGGTGGTCGATCCGTTCGGACTCACGACCACGCTGCGCGAGAGCACGGTCACCGTTTGGCCGGCGAGTGTTTCGGTGTCGGCGGCGGATGCGGGTGTAAGGACGGCGGCCAGGAGCAAGGAAAGAGCCGGCGGGAAAAGGCGAAGCTGCGGAAGCATGGAGGGGTGGCGGAATGCGAGCGCGGAGAGCAGAAGAGGAACGGGAGCGGGAGGCGGCTTCGATGGAATAACACCGAGTGAGGCGGAATATTACGGAAGATATTGAGAGGTGTTAGCGGCCGGCGGGCGGAGTCATCCGAACAAAAAAGAGGGACGCATCTACCGGCGTCCCATCCACGGGCACCGCTAAGAGCCCACAACAAGACGCTTTCGATGCGCCCCAGGTCGGGGCGCGTTCGATTGCGTTTGTTGTGTCCCTAGAAATTAGCGGTTTCGTGGATGGACAGCAGCCGAAGCTACGCGAAAGAGATATTTGGTCGCGGGAGAGTGGATACGGGCGGGTATGGTCTGATTTGGCGGCTGCCCGAGGCCGACCGAACAGGGACTACGCAATGCCCGCAGCGCGGCGCGAGCTTTATTTCGGTGGCGGGCCGCGAGGGGGACAACAGGAAGTGGTATCAAAACGCCCGGCCGCAGGCGGTGGAGCGGCCTGACCTCAAGACGCCGACGCGGCGCAGCCGTGCCCAATCCCCAAGCCAACGCGTTGAGAATCTCAACGCGTTCCACCTCCGACATCGCTACCTGTTCCCCCGTCTCGAGGCGCGGACAAAGGGGGCGACGCGCCGAGACTCGGCTTCAAGCAAGCCTCAGAACCGCACCGCTCCGGTGTTGAGCTGCCCTTGCAGAAGCTGCGTCGCGCGCTCGAGCACGCGCGGGAGCGCGCGTTCCAGCATGTCCGCGTTCAGGCCCTGCTTCTCCAGCAACGCGGAATCGATGCGGTAAAGGTAGGCGTCCTCTCCCTGTCCCGCGCCGAGCGAAGCCGCGAGGTGGCCCGCCGCGTGGACGAGGGCCGCGAGCGGCGCGAACTCGTCGGGCAACGCGGAATCGGGCGGGTTGTGCGCCGCCACCGCCACGCACGCGGGCGGGAAACGCCACTCGCGCAGCAGGCGCGCGCTGACCATCGGATGATTGAAGCCGAGCACCGCCGTCTCCGCCTGGAGCCAGGTGCCTCCGCGTGCCTCGCGCTTCGCGCGGATCGCCGCAAAATCGGGGGCGCAACTGAACGCGATGGCCAGCTTTCCGATCTCGTGCACTAGGCCGCAGGTGTAGGCGAGCGAGGGCTCGGCGAGACGCGTTTCCTGCGCGAGCGCTTCGGCCGCCACCGCCTTCACAAGGGAGGCGCGGCAAAAATCCCCCGCCTCCCAGCGATAGCCGTCGACCTCGATCGCCATCCAGCGGGAGGCGAGCGAAAGCGCGGCGAGGCGATAGATCTCGCGCACGCCAAGACGCATGACGGCGCCTTTGACCGAATCGACCGGCTCGCCGGTGGCGAAGTAGACCGAGTTGGCCATGCGCAGGGTCGCGCTCGCGAGCACGGGGTCCAGCCCGATGAGCGCGGCAAGGTCCTCCAGGTCGGCGCTCGGGCGCTGAAGCTGCTCCGCGATCCGCGGCAAAAGCGTCGGCGAGCAGGGCAAGGCGAGCGCGCGGGCGCAGACTTCGTCGAAGGTCGGCATGGGCGGGGAACGAACCGGGCGGCGGGGTTGAACGGGCGGGCTCAGTTCCCGCAGAGCGAAGCGGGGTCGAGGATGAGCGCGATGCTGCCGTCGCCGAGGATCGCGCCGCCGGCCACGCCGGGGCGTCCTTGCAGGTAGGCGCCCAGGTTTTTGATCACGACCTCCTGCTTGTTGAGCAACTCGTCCACGAGCAGCGCGTAGAGCCGGCGACCGACCTCCACGATCACGACGATCGCCTCGGTCGCGTCCTCTCGCGCCGCCTCGATGCCAAAGATGCGGTGCAGGCGGTGCAGCGGCAGGATCTTGCCGCGGTGGTCGAGCGCCTCGCCGCGGCCCTGCACGGTGACGAGCATGGAGCGCGTGGGACGCAACGCCATCTGCACGGTGACCGTCGGCAGGATGAAACGATCCTCGCCGACGCGCACCAGCAGGCCGTCGATGATCGCCGTGGTGAGCGGAAGCCGCACACGAAAAGTCGTCCCCGCGCCCGGCTCGGTTTCGATCTGGATCTGCCCGCGAAGGCGCTCGATGTTGCGCTTCACGACATCCATGCCCACGCCGCGTCCGGAGACGGAGGTGACTTTTTCCGCGGTAGAAAAACCGGGCAAGAAGATGAGCCCGCAGATCTCGTCCGGACCGGGCGTGACGCCCTCCGGCACGAGCCCCAAGGCGCGAGCCTTGGCCAGCACCCGGGCGCGATCGATGCCGCGCCCGTCGTCGGAAAGTTCAATGACCAGGTTGCTGCCTTCGTGGTAGGCGGCGAGGCGCAGCCTACCCTGCTCGGGCTTGCCGGCGGCGCGGCGCGCCTCCGGGTTCTCCAGGCCGTGGTCGAGCGAGTTTCGAACCATGTGGACGAGCGGATCGACGATCTCCTCCACGACGGTGCGATCGATCTCGGTCTCCTCGCCGCGCGTCTCGAAGGCGCAGGGTTTTCCGAACTCGCGCGAAAGATCGCGCACGAGGCGTTCCATTCGTTGGAACGTGGGTTTGATCGGCACCATGCGCAGCGACATCGCGGTGAGCTGCAATTCCTTGGTGATGCGGCCGAGCTGCGAGAGGTTCCGCCCCAGCATGGAGCCGCCCGCATCTGCGGCGAGGCCGCGCGCGGATTCCTGCAGCTGGCTTTGCACGATCACGAGTTCGCCCACCACATCGACCAGCGAGTCGAGCTTGTCGGTGTTCACCCGCACGGACGAGGAGGCTCCCGCGGATGGACGCGCCGAAGCGGCACCCGAAGCGGCGCCGGCGTTCGAGGTGGGCGGCGAAACGGGCTCCGTGGCGGAAGCCGGCGCGACGACGGCCGGCGCGGCATCCACCGGTGCGGCGGAGACAGCCGCGGTCGCCGCCTCGGGTGCGGCCTCCCCGCCGACGGCGAGGCGGCGGACGGCCGCGATCAGCCCGGCGACGGGCACGAGCTTGTCCGGCATCGTGCCTTGCTCGAGCGCGAGCGTGATCTGCCCCACCAGCTCCTGGATGGCGTCGCGACTGCGCAGGATCTCGGTGACGATCGCGGGCGTAAGCCGCAGGCGTGCGGTGCGGGCCAGATCGAGCAGGGATTCCACCTCGTGCGCGAGCCGGTGCATCGGGTGGAGATGCAGAAAGCCGGCGACACCCTTGATCGTGTGGAAGGAGCGAAAAAGACCATTGAGCGCATCCCGGTCGTCGGGCTGCGAATCGAGCACGAGCAAGGCCGCCTCGATTTGTTGCAAGTGATCGAGCGCCTCGACCTGGAACTCCCCGAGCAACTCGCGGTTTCCCTCGAGGTCGATCTGGAGCAATTCGTCCCCCGCTTCCGCCACCGCATCGGTCGCGGCCGGAGTCGCGGGCGTCGAGGGAACGGTATCGCCGCCGGTGCGCTCCTTCGCAAGCGCGCCAGGTAACCATGCACCGACCTCTTTGAGTTTGCCCGCGCTCGCCTCGTCCCAGGGGCGGGCGTTCTCGAGCAAGGTATCCAACATGGCTTGAAGCGCGCGCAAGGGCTTCGCGAGCGGTCCGTCGAATTCGAGCAACGCCAGGATGTCGGTCAGGATGCTGTAGGATGGCACGAGGCCCTCGTCGCCTCCCGGCGCGGCGAAGATCGACTCCGCGGCGAGACGGCTGGCGAGATCATCGAGCAAGGCGTAGTTGGAGGCGTTTAACGACATGGGGAGCGCGAGGCCGGGGCCCATGAATTCGGCACTTTGGGCGCGGACTTTAGGTGCGTGTCCGATGCTCAAGTCCGGGCCAAACGCGCCGATTGCAGTGAGACGAAACGCGGACCGTCCGCCTTACCCCATCCTCGCCCAAATGAGCACTCTTCAAAACACCGACACCGCCCGGCTGGCGGGAAAATATCTCACCGTCGTCCTCGACAAGGAGGCCTATGGCATCGCCGTCCTCAAGGTCCGGGAAATCATCCGCATGCAAAAAATCACGCCCGTGCCGCAAATGCCGGCCTTCGTGAAGGGCGTGATCAACCTGCGCGGCCGCGTGATCCCCGTGATCGATCTGCGCGTGAAGTTCGGCCTCAACGCCGAGCTCGCCGAGCGCACCTGCGTGGTCGTCGTGCAAATCGCCCTCGATGCCGGACGCAACGTGCAGATGGGCCTCGTCGTCGACAGCGTGGAGGAGGTCGTCAGCCTCACCGGCGCCGAGATCGAGCCCACTCCGGAATTTGGCGCCCGCATCGACACCTCCTACCTTCTCGGCCTCGCCAAGGTGAAGGGCGTCGTGAAAACCCTCCTCGACATCGAGCGGGTCGTCGCGCCGGAGACGATGGAGCGCATCGTCCAGACGGGTTGAGCCGATCGCCGACAAGCCCGGCTTTTACAGCGGTTCAAATAGAGTCGTGGACGTTCGCCGGTCTCGGTCTGGCGTGGGACGGGCGGCCCGCCCGGGGGCGCGGTACATGGGCGAGACGCCCATGCCACTTCCCTGCGGCCAAGGCTCCATTTGAACCGATCTAACCACACCTCCGCGAAACAAGGCGCGTCACCGAACGGTGCGCGCCTTTTTTCTTTTCGTTCACGTGGGCCGCCGGCGGCGCCTCCCGGATTTTTGGGAGAACGAACGATATCAGGCCTGCCCGCGCCCGCGCCGCGCATCGAGCAAGTCGCGCAGCATCTTGCCAAACGAGGACAGCTCGAAGGGCTTCGGCAACACGTGCTGCTGGCCGATCTGCTCCAGCTCGGAAGTGGCGCTTTCGTTCAAGTTGCCGCTGATCACGAGAACAGGAAGTTCCGGCCAACGCTGGCGCAGCACCTTCAGCACATCGATGCCGCCCATGCGCGGCATGTTGAGGTCGAGGATCATCAGGTCGATCCGCGTCTCCGCGCGCAGGATGCGGTCGATGGCCTCGGCGCCGTCCATCGCGGACTCCACCTGATAGCCGGCGGACGAAAGGACCACGCCGAGCATTTCCTGGATGGGCAGCTCGTCCTCGACGATGAGGAGGTGCTCGTCGCCTCGGGGCACGGCCGCCTCGCCCTCCGCCGGAATGAGAGAGGCGCTCCGTTCCTCCGCGCGCACGCGCAGCGGAAGGTAGATGCTGAAAACGGCCCCTGCGCCGGGTTCCGACTCGAGTTCGATCGCGCCCTGGTGGTTGCGCACGTTTCCGTAGACCGTGGCGAGGCCGAGGCCCGTGCCGCCGGTCTCCTGCTTGGTCGAGAAAAACGGCTCGAAAACGCGCGCCTTGACCTCGGGCGTCATGCCCACGCCGGTGTCGGCCACCCGCAGCTGCACATAGTCCAGCGTCGGATCCAGCCCGAGGCCGGCGAGGCGCTGCCCGGAGACCCGCCCCGTCGAAATCGTAAGCAGTCCGCCGTGCGGCATGGCGTCGCGGGCGTTCACGCAAAGGTTCAACACCACCTGCCGGATCTGGTCGGGGTCGGCGGCGAAGCTTTCGAGCGAGTCGTCCAGCTCCAGGCGCAGCTCGATGTCGCGCGGGAAAGTCTCGTGGACAAGTCCGCTCAGCTCGCGCACCAGCGCGCTCAACTTCACTGCGCGGTAACTCACCTCCGTCTTCATGCTGAAGGCGCGGATCTGCCCCACCAGCGAGGCGGCGCGCAAGGCGGCCGCATGAACGGCGTTGAGATAGCGATGCAGGTTCGCGTCGCAGGACGGCTGCGAGAGCGAGAGCTCGGTGAAGCCGCGGATGATCGAGATGATGTTGTTGAAATCGTGCGCGATGCCGCCGGCCAGCGTGCCGAGGCTTTCCATTTTCTGCGCCTGGCGAAGCCGCTCCTCGAGAGCCTTGCGCTCGTTGATGTCCTCGCGAAGGCAGAGCAGGGAGGACACCTCGCCGAGATGGTCGCGAATGGGAGAGACCTGGACGAACTCCCAGTTTTCCCCGCCGTCCTTGCGTCGCGTGTGCAGCTCGCCCGCCCACTTGTTTCCGGAGGCCACGAGCGCGCAGAAGCGGCGGTAGGCCGCCTCGTTGGCATGCCCCTCGCGCAGAAGCGGTATCTGGCGCTCGAAAATCTCCTCGAGCGTGTAGCCGGTGACCTCGGTGTAACGGGAATTCACATACTGGGGCGTTCCGCCGGGCGTCGTGATCGCGATGGACACCGGCGCCTGCTCGATCGCCTGCGCGAGCTTGCGGAAATGCTCCTCGGCCAGGCGATGCTTGGTGACGTCGCGTCCGATGGCGCGCACCGACAGGACGCGACCGTCCTCGTCGCGCACCGCGGTCTCCTCCCAGGCGATCCAGCGCCAGCCCTGCGCGGTCTGCCAGCGATGCTCGCGGGAAACGTGAAAGGGCGGACGCGACAGGCGGAGGGTGGCCTCGCGCCAATCCAAGGCGTCCTCGGGATGCACCAGCTCCGAGAACGCGCGACCGATCCACGCCGGCCCCGCCTGGCCGAATTTTCGGGCGAAGGCGCGGTTCACCTCGGTGATCCCACCGTCCTCGAACGCGTAGGCGACGGCGAGTTCGAGGCTCCCCGCCCAGGGCGCGAGCGCCGAGGTGAAGGGCGGAGTGGATACTGAACCAGGGAAGGGCGTGGAGGACATGCGGAATCCTCCCGGTCAGACCATGCCCACCAACTGCTCCGGCAGCCGGACCATGAGTTGCTCCACCGCCGCGCGCGCCTGCTGGGCCTCGCGAGCGCTTTCGGCGAAAAGCAGTTCCCAGCCCGGACCCTCGGCCCAGTGCGTGACGGCCTCGGGAGTTATTTTCTCAAGCCCGCCCTGAACGCCCGTGGCGCGAACGGCAAGATCCGCCACCTGCACGGCCGCGGCGAAGCGCTGATGTTCCCCCGCGTCGCGAGGCGAAACATGGTAACGCACCGCGGCGGTGATCTCCGGGGAAAGCTGATGGCGCTCCAGATAGTAGCCGCCGAC
>CBIHRE010000015.1:0-20632 GCA_966212385.1 uncultured Akkermansia sp.
GTCATGGAGCGGGAAAAAGTGGAGGGGCGAGGCGGCGGAGTTCGGCGGGCCAAGGGTAACTGCCGGGTTTCAGAGTGACATCGATTTCGACTCCGACGGGACGCAGACTCACGACGCCGGGTCCCCAGACCCGGACCACGGTCAGGCGGTTCCAGCCGAGCGCGCGGAGCACGGTCGCGGCGGTGGCGCCGCCGGCGATGAGCAGGTGGCGAAAGGCGTCAGCGTCGCGCAGCGTCAGGGCGAGTTCGGCGAAGCCCTGCGCGATCCGGGCCGGGGCGGCGGGGTCGCTCAAGGTGGCGGCGGTGCCGGCGACGACGGCGGCTTTGCGTTGGCGGAGCACGGTGATAACTTTTCCCGGGGGCGGAGGGCGCAGGCCTTTGAATGGTAGCGCGCCTTCGATGGGCGAGGCGGCGGTGGTGCCGTGGAGGAGCAGGGTCGGGCCGTGGGGATCGGAGGGCCCGGAGCGGGCGCTGTGCGGGGTCGATGTCGGGATGCGGGATTGCAGCCAGGCGCGGAAGAAGTCGGCGCCGCCGGCGGGCAGCGTGTGTTTGTCCACGGCGCGGAGCCACTGCGCGGTGTCGGCGGCGGAACGGTGTTCGCCCACGATGATGCCGCGCGAGGGTATCGCGCCGTAGGGCGAGCGTTGGCTCACGTCGGGCCGGTGGCGGCCGTGGAGCAGATCGAGCACGGAGGCGCTGAGCGCGGGGTGGTGCGGATCGCGGGCGAAGGCGGTTTTGTCGATCGGATGGTCGCCGATGAAACAGCGGCCGTCGCGGATGGTGCGGCCGAGGGACGGGTTGCCGGCGACGAGCAAGGAGCGGCGAAAGCCGAAGGCCTCGGCGCAGGCGGAGAGCTCGGCGAGGACTGGGCCGCGGAGCACGGAGTCGGTTTTTTTTAATAAGCCCGAGTGCGGCAAGGCGCGCAGGCGGGTGGCGCGGGTGCGCACGCGGAGGGCGGCACGGCCCGGGGTGACGAGGCGGGTGTCGGTGTCGAGGACGAGCACGTCGGCCTCCACCGGTCGCTTGGGGATCTCGGTGAGGACGACGGCGAGCAGGCCGGCTTCGTGCGCGAGCGCGGCGACCTCGGCGGCGCCGGTCAGGTCGTCTGCGAGCACGATGAGCGGGCGGCGCGCCGAGGGCATGCGAGGTCAGCCGAGTTGGCGGAGTTCGGCGCGGACGGCTTCCTGCTCCTCGACGCTGAGCGCGCGGAGGGGCGGGACCATGTCGGGACCGCAGAGACCGCGCAGGCCGCAGCCGGCCTTGAGGGCGGCGAGCGACTGGCCGAGGGTGCGGTTGCGCTGGAAAATGGCGCCGAGCGCGTCGAGTTGCGCCTGGAGTTTTTCGGCGGTGGCCCAATCGCCGGAGCGGGCGGCGTTGAAGAGCGCGGACCAGCGTTCGGGGTAGAGGTTGCCCGAGCTCGGGACGAGGCCGTCGAAGCCGAGGCGAAGCGCGGCGACGGAATGCGCGGCGATGCCCATGAAGAGGCCGAAGTCGGCGCGGCCGCCGAAGCGCTTGGCGACCTCCTCGCGGCGGCCGGCGGTGCCCTCGGAGTCCTTGAGGCCGGTGACGTTGGGGCAGGCGGCGAGGGTCTCGATCACGTCGAGGGGAATGCTCATGCCGGTGGTCGCGGGCATGTTGTAGATCATGAGCGGGCCGCGGATGTTGTCGGCGAGGCGCTCGAAGTAGGCGAGCATCTCGGCGGGCTCGAGTTTGTAGTAGTTGGGCAGGATGCCCACGACGGCGTCGACACCTGCGCGGAGGTAGTCGTTGGCGGTGTCGATGGTGAAGCTGACGCAGTTCGAGGCCGGGCAGGCGAAAACCGGCGTGCGCTTCGCGGCGACCTTCACGGCGATCTCGACGTAGCGCTGGCGGAGATCGCGGGGGAGGGATGCGACTTCGCCGGTGGTGCCGAGGACGAGCATGCCGCAGCCGTTGCTCGCGAGGTGGTCGACGAGGCGCTCGGCGGCGGGGACGTCGAGTTCACCGGCGGGCGTGACGGGCGTGACGATGGGAACGATGGCGCCTTGCGGGCGGTTGGCGGAGCTCATGGGAGTGAAAGTAAACGGGTCAGAAGGCGGCTTCGTAGATGCGAAGGGCGTCGTCGCGGGAGATCTCGCGCGGGTTGTTCTTCAAGAGGCGCGTGATCTGGAGCGCGGAGTCGGCCATGCGCGGGAAGGCGTCGCGGGAGATGCCGTGGGCGGAGAGACCGGGGCGGATGCCGCAGTCGGCGACGAGTTTTTCCAAGCGGTCGGGCAGCGCCTCGACGGAGGCGGCGCCGAGCGCCTCGGCGAGCGCGGCGTGGCGGGCGGGCAGGGCGGTCAGATTGTGGCGCACCACGTGGGGCAACAGGAGCGCGATGGAGAGCCCGTGCGCCATGTGGAACTCGCCGCCGAGCGGATAGGCGAGGGCGTGCACGCCGGCGGTGTTCACCGGGCCGAGCCCGAGGCCGCCGTAGAGGCTGCCCAGCGCGACGGCGGAGCGCGCGGCGAGATCGGAACCGTTCGCGACGGCCCGGGGAAGGTGGGCGCCGATGAGCCGCACGCCTTCGAGCGAATGCAGGTCCACCGCGGGATGGGCGGCGAGATTGGCGTAGCTCTCGAGGCAGTGCGTGAGGGCGTCGATGCCGGTGGTGGCGGTGAGCGCGGGCGGGAGCGAGAGCATCAGGGCCGGATCGATGATCGCGGCGTCGGGCACGAGGGCGGGGCTGATGACGGCCTTTTTCGCCACGGCGGTGTCGTCGAGGAGGAGAGCGTTGGGCGACACTTCGCTGCCCGTGCCGGCGGTCGTCGGCACGCAGACCAGCGCCGTGCGACGGCCGGTGAGGACATTTATGCCGTAGAACGCGGGGATCGGCTCGGGGCGGTCGTGCAGGGCGGCGACGAGTTTGGCGATGTCGAGCACGCTGCCGCCGCCGACCGCGAGCACGAGGTCGGGCGCGAAGGCGCGGGCGGTGGCGCGGATGGTCTCGCAGCAAGCGGTGGTGGGCTCGGGGGGAACGCCGGTGGCGATCTCGACCGCGGCGGAATCGGAGCTAAGCGCCTCGGCGAGCGCGCGCGCGGACGGCATCACGGACGGCGAGGTGAGGAGGAAAACGCGTTTATGGCCGCCCGCCCGGGCGAAGGCGCTGAGGGCGGACGCGGCGCAGCCGGGGCCGAAGGTGATTTGCGCGGGCTGGCGGAGCGTGACGGATGCGGGCGACATTAGCGGGAGCCGGAGATCGGAGCGGAGGCGCGGACGCGGCGGAAGGTGAGTTGGTCGATGTTGGCCGGCACGTAGCCGCCGAAGATACGGCTGACGGCGTAACCCACGCCGAAGACGATGAGATGACCGAGCAGGCCGATCAGGATCGGGTGGATCGGAAGGTTTTCGGGCTTCGTGAGCGTGCCCCAGGCCGTGAAAACGGCGCAGGCGACCAGACCGGCGTAGCAACCGCGGCGGGTGGCGGTGCGGGTGAGAAATCCGAGGAAAAACAGGCCGAGCATGCCGCCCGAGAGGATGGCCGCGACGGTGACGGCGCGCTCCATGATGGTGGCGCCGCCGTCCTTCGGGGCCATGACCAGAGCGACGAGGATGGCGAGCACGCCGGCGCCGGCGACGGCGATGCGGCCGGTGAGCAGTTTGGCGCGGTCGCTTTGGTTGGGAGCGAGGTGGCCGACGAGGTCGGCGGTGAACGCGGTCGCGATGCTGTTGAGATCGGGGCTGATCGAGGACATCGACGCGGCGAGAATGGCGGCGAGCATGAGACCCACGACGCCGGCCGGCAGGTGGTGCATGATGAAGTGCGGGACGACCTCGTCGCTGATCGCCGGCGGGGTGGCCCCGCTCGTGGCGTAGTAGCCGTAGAGGCAGGCGCCGATGAACATGAAGATGCCCCAGACGGGCACGCAGAGGATGCCGTTCCAGATGACGCCGCGGCTGGCGTCCTGGTCGGTCTTGGCGATGAGGTAGCGCTGGACCATGTGCTGGTCGGCGATGTAACGACGCGCCCAGTTCGTCGTGTAGGCGAGGAGGAGCAGCCATTGCGAGCTGACCGCCGGATCCGTGAAGGCGCGCCACGAGAACTCGAAGTTGCCCAGGCTCAAGCGGCCCGCGTCCCAGGCGGCGCCGATCACCGCACCGGGAGCGCCGCACTCGGGCGCGAAGATGAGCCGGCCGGCGATGATGAAGGCGGCGGCCACGAAGATGAAGCCCTGCACCACGCTGGTCCAGACGACGGTCTCCATGCCGCCGATCGCGGTGTAGATCACGGTGATGCCGGCCATGACGAGGATGACGGTGGTCATGTCCCAGCCGGTCATGACGCAAACGGGAACCGCGGTGGTGAGCATGGTGACGCCTACGTCGAAGAGGCGATCCGCCACGAAACAGCCCGAGGCGTAGAGGCGCCCGCCGATGCCGAAGCGCGTCCCGAGATACTCGTAGGCGCTCATGCCGACGACGTTCCGGTAAAAGGGCACGATGACGCGCGCCACGAAGAACAAAACGAGCGGGAGCGTGAGGCTGCCGAGCAGGAGGATGAGGCCCTTCTGGTAGGCGGTGGCGGGGTGACCGACCAGGGTGTTGCTGCTGATCAGCGCGGCCATCATCGCCATCGCGACGGCCCACGCCGGCAACGAGCGGCTGGCAACGAAGTAGTCGGCGGAGGTCTGCTGCCGGCGGGCGAAAAATACGGTGATGCCGGCGATGACCAGCGCGTAGACGACGAGGACCGCGTAATCGAGAAGGTGGAGAGACACGGGGAACGGGGTTGGGGCGAAGCGCGGCGATGGGGTATGGGGACGCCGGAGGCCGCAACCACAGCCCCGGGATTCTAAGATGCAATTACCGAAAGCGCTGCCGCCGGACGGCTGAAAATAGTTCGCGCGCCCGACATAAAAACGAGGCGCGCGTGGCGAGGAGGCGTGACGACGGCGATCGGGGTCTGGGTAAGTCGCTGTGACTGCGAGATTCGGCGAGGCGCCGCGGCCATGACGGGACGACACAAGAAGCTCCGGGCGTCGCGCCGGGCCGAGGCGGGGCTGTTACAATGCTGGAAGTAATATTTTCAATCGAGGGAGAGGCTTTCGTTATCTTGCGCTATTTTTTCGGGTTCAGTCTTACTGAATGAGTCGCGCATTTTCGCCACCTCGGCGTAGAGTGCCGGGTCCGACAGCCCCACCGCCCCTCCCTTCCGTTTACCCCCGCCCGTCCCGCCATGTCCGTCGCGATTTTTTCCCCGGTTTCCCGTTTTGCGGGATTCTCGTTGTTTTCCCTTGGGCTGGCTTTCGGCTGGAATGCGGCGGGCGCATCCGCGCCGGAGGCGCTGCCGGTGGAGTCGTTCGCGCGGCACGTCGAGAAGTTCAACACGATGGAACCCGAGGCGGTGGTGAACCTCGTGCCGAACTCGGAGGCGACGGACTGGCTGGCGAAAAACGTCCCACGCTTCGTCTGCTCCGACGCGGAGGTGGAGGAGATCTACTGGTTCCGCTGGTGGGCGCTGCGCAAACACCTGCGCAAGGACGCTGGCAGCGGGCGCTTGGTTTTCACCGAGTTCATCACGAAGCCTCGGCCGGTCAGTAGCGGTCTCGGCCATCAGTTGAGCGAAGGACGCTGGTTGCGCGATCAGGCGCCCTTTGACGACTACGTGCTCTATTGGCTGCGGGGAAACCAAGGCGCGCCTCAGGCGCATCTGCACAAGTATTCGCAGTGGCTCGCCTACGCGTTGTGGCAGCGCGCTCTCGTGACGGGAGACCGCGCCGGGCTCGCCGCCCTGCTCGACGAACTTGTCGCCGACTACCGCCGCTGGGAGGAGGAGAGGCGCCGACCCGACGGGCTTTTCTGGCAGCACGACGTCTGGGACGCGATGGAGGAATCGATCAGCGGCGGGCGTAAGGTGAAGAACGTGCGGCCCACGATCAGCGCCTACATGTATGGCAACGCGGAGGCGATCGCGGCCATCGCGCGCGACTCCGGCCGCGCGGATCTGGCCACGGAATTCTCCGCCAAGGCCGCCGAGCTGCGCGGGCTGGTGCAACGCACGCTCTGGAACGAGGAGCGCGTTTTCTTCTGCTCGGTGACCGAAGAGCTCGCCCCGATTCAGGTGCGCGAGGAGATCGGCTTCATTCCTTGGTATTTCGGCCTGCCCGAGCCGGGGCGCGGCTACGAGCGCGCCTGGGCGCAGATCCGCGACGAGCAGGGTTTTCGCGCGCCCTTCGGCCTGACCACGGCGGAACGACGTGATCCGACTTTCCGGTCGCGCGGCACCGGCACCTGCGAATGGGACGGCGCGGTCTGGCCCTTCGCGAGCTCTCAAACCCTCACCGCGCTGGCGAGGGTGCTGCGGGATTATCCGCAGGAGACGGTCACGAAGCGCGATTACTTCGACGCGTTTCAGACTTATGTGCGCAGCCATCGCTACGACGGCCTGCCTTACATAGGCGAGTATCTCGACGAGAAGACAGGCGCCTGGCTTAAGGGCCGCGATCCGCGTAGCTATTATTACAACCACTCGACCTTCGTCGACCTGGTGATCTCGGGCCTGATCGGCCTCGTGCCGCGCGAAGACGACACGCTCGAGCTCGCTCCACTCCTGCCCGAGGACAGCTGGGCTTGGTTCCGCCTCGAGGGCGTTCGTTATCACGGGAGCGAGCTTACGATCCAGTGGGACCGCGACGGTCGCCACTGGGGCGGAGACGTCGGCCTGCGCGTGTGGGCCGACGGGAAACTCGTCGCCTCCTCCGAGCGTCTGGGGCGCGTCCGCGGCAAGCTTCCCTAAGCGAGCGACGCTGCTCTTCGTTTTTCCTTTTCCCCTGATCGCTCTCCTTTTCCCCATGCCTTTCTTATCGTCGCGTTCCCCATCCCGTCGCGCTGCGCGCGGCCTTGCCTTCGTTTGCCTGGTCGCGGCCCTACCGCTGGCGAGCCAGGCGAAACAGGAGCCGCCTCCGGTCGCGCAAGGCAAAGACGGGAAACTCAGCTACCTGAGTTTCGAGCACGGCGACCGCGTGCCCGACTACTCGCATGCCGGTTATCGTGGAGGCGGCGTGCCGCTGCCATCGGCCGTGGCCAAGGTGCGGGTGGCGCCGGTCGAGGGCGAGGACGGCGCGCGCATCCAGGCGGCCATCGATTACGTCGCAAGTCTTCCGCTGGGCGGAGATGGTTTGCGTGGCGCGGTGGAACTCGAGCCCGGACGCTATGAGGTCGCCGGGCAGCTCAAGATCACCGTGAGCGGCGTGGTGTTGCGCGGCGCCGGTTCGGGCGAGGACGGCAGTATTCTGGTCGCGACCGGCACCGATCGTCGCGCGTTGATCGAGATCGCCGGCAAGGACCAGCGGCGTCGGCTCGCGGAACCGGTGGATGTGGCCGACGAGGTCGTTCCGGTTGGCTCGCACCGCATGAAGCTCGCCTCCGCCGGTGCCATCCGGCCGGGCGATAGCGTGGCGATCGAGCGTCCCTGCACCGCCGAGTGGATCAAGGCGATGGAGATGGACGATTCCCCGGGCCGGCAGGGCTTTCAGTGGCGGCCGGGCACGCTCAACGTGACTTGGGAACGCGTGGTGACCGCGGTCGATGGCACCACGATCACGCTCGATGCTCCCGTGACCATCGCGCTGGAAAAGCGCTTCGGCGGCGGCACCGTCGAGGTGTTCGCCCAGGATGGCTACGTGGCCGAGTCGGGCGTCGAGCGCCTGCGTTGCGTTTCGGGATTCGACCGGGCGAACCCGCTCGACGAGCAGCACGCGTGGAACGCGATCGACCTGCACGCGCTGCGCGACGGCTGGGTCTCGGACGTGACCGCGCAACATTTCGCGGGCTCGGCGGTGCAGGTGGGCGCCAAGGTCTCGCGGGTGACGGTGCAGGATTGCCGCTCGCTGGCTCCGGTCTCGGAGCGCGCCGGCTACCGCCGCATGGCCTTTCACTCGCGCGGCCAGCAGGTGTTGTTCCTGCGCTGTTTCTCGGAGGACGGGCAAAACGATTTTGTCGCCGGCTACGTGACTCCCGGCCCGACCGTGTTTCTCGAATGCGAGGCGCGGAACTCGACCGGCTTCAGCGGCTCGGTGGGCAGCGTCGCCTCGGGGCTGCTGTTCGATGGCGTCAAGATCGACGGCGGCTCCCTGCGCCTCGACAACCTCGAGACCTTTAACCAAGGCGTCGGCTGGGCCGCGCTGAACTCCACGCTCTGGGAATGCAGCGCGGGCAACATCATCTCCCGCCAGCCGCCGACCGCGATGAATTGGGCGGTGGCCGTCTGGGGCCGCTTCATCGGCGACGGTCGCTGGAGCATGGTGAGCGAGTTCGCCAATCCCGACTCGCTTTATCGCGCGCAGCTCTCCGAGCGACGCGGCCAGACGGCGCTTGCCGCGCTCGAACCGCGCAAGTCCGCGCGGGCCGATCTCACGAAAGTTCCCTTCCTGGAGAAAGCCGTGCCCGATCTCGCAAAGCGGCGCGCGGACAAGCCCGCGCGCACGGAGCGCCGGCTCACCTTGAAGGACGGAAAACTCCTGATCGACGGGAAGCCCCTGAGCGGAAAGCAAGCCGAGGTCGCCTGGTGGCGCGGTCGGTTGGAGCCGTCCCGCGCGAAAGAGGTCGGCCCCTCGCTGACGCGTTTCGTGCCTGGTCGCATGGGCACGGGCCTCACCGACGAGCCGCCGGCGGTGGCCGAGGCGATGGTCGCCAAGGGACAGGTCGCGCTCCGGCAGCACTACGGACTTTGGTATGATCGCCGCCGCGACGACCACCAGATGATCCGCCGCCCCGACGCCGAGGCCTGGCCGCCCTTCTTCGAGCAGCCCTTCGCCCGCAGCGGCCAGGGCACGGCTTGGGATGGCCTCAGCCGCTACGACCTCACGAAATACAATCCTTGGTATTTCGGACGCCTGCGCGCCTTCGCCACCGAAGCGCGTTACCACGGTCTCGTGCTGATCAACGAAATGTATTTCCAGCACAACATCATCGAATCCGGCGCGCACTGGGTCGATTGCCCCTGGCGTCCGGTGAACAACATCAACAACACCGGCTTCGTCGAGCCGCCCCCCTTCAACGGCGACACGATCAAGATGGCCGACGCCTTCTACGACGTGAAGCACCCGGTCCGCCGCGAGCTGCACCGCGCCTACATCCGCCAGTGCCTCGCCAACCTCGCCGACGAGCCGAACGTCATCCACACGCTCACGGCCGAGAACAGCGGTCCGCTGCACTTCATGCAGTTCTGGCTCGATGTGATCGCCGAGTGGGAACGCGAGACAGGCAAGCATCCGCTCATCGCGCTCAGCGCCCCGAAAGACGTGCAAGACGCCATCCTCGCCGACAAGACCCGCTCCGCCGTCGTCGACGTGATCGACCTCACCTACTGGGTCCGCACCGCCGACGGGAAGGAGTTCGCCCCCGCCGGGGGACGTTCGCTCGCGCCTCGCCAGGAGCAGCGTTTGTGGAAGAGCGGCCGCCCCAACGCCGAATCCATCGCGGCGATGGCGCGAGAGTATCGGCAAAAATTCCCGCAAAAAGCCGTGATCTCGGGCCTCGACCAGGCCGCCGACATCCAGCCCTGATCCCAGCGCATCCCGCGTTCCTGTAACCCCGCCGCCTTTCCGCCGCCTCACGATAATCCCCGCATGAAACCGCCCCGCTTCGTTCTTCGTTTGTGCTCCGCCTTTCTGTTGGCCGCGGCCCTGCTCCGGGCCGCCGCGCCCGCCACCGTCGAGCAGTGGGGCGTGTTCGAACTCGAATTGAAAGGGCCGGCCGAGGGCAACCCCTTCACCGAGGTGCGTGTCGGCGCCGTGTTCACCGACGGCGTCAGCACCGTCGAGGTGCCGGGCTTCTACGACGGCGACGGCGTCTACAAGATCCGCTTCAGCCCCGGCGCGACCGGCGACTGGCGCTACGAGACGAAGAGCAACCGCTGGGATCTGACCGGCAAGCTCGGCAAGTTCACCGCCACCGCGCCGGGCAAGGGCAACCACGGTCCCGTGCGCGTGCACAACACCTTCCACTTCGCCTACGCCGACGGCACGCCCTACAAGCAGATCGGCACCACGATCTACAACTGGACCGACACGCCCGAGGAGGTGCAGGAGGAGACCCTCCGCACGCTCGCCGCCGCGCCCTTCAACAAGGCCCGCATGCTGCTCACCCCGCAGCCCACGCCCTACAAGGAGAAGTTCGCGCCGCCGCTCTGGCCCTTCGTCGGCACGCCGCCGACGAGCTGGGATTTCACCCGCTTCAACCCCGCCTACTTCCGCCATTTTGAAAAGCGCGTCGCGCAGCTCGGCGAACTCGGCATCGAGGCCGACCTGATCCTCTTCAATCCCTACGGCAAGTTCGGCTTCGAGACCATGGACGCCGCCTCCGACGAACGCTACGTTCGCTACGTCGTCGCGCGTCTCGGCGCCTATCGCCACGTCTGGTGGTCCCTCGCCAACGAATACGACTTCCTCCGCACCAAGACCGACGCCGAGTGGGACGCCATCGGCACGCTCATCCAGCAGTGCGACCCGCACCAGCGTCTCCGCTCCATCCACAACGGCCGGCTGATTTTCGACCACGGCAAGCCGTGGGTGACGCACGTCTCCATGCAGAACGGCGCCGCCGTCGCCGAGTCCGGCCGCGCCGAGATGTATCGCGGCGTGTGGCGCAAACCCGTAGTCTACGACGAAGTCTGCTACGAAGGTGATTCCAAATACCGCTGGGGCAACCTGAGCGGCCCCGAGATGGTGCATCGTTTCTGGTGCGGCACCGTCGCCGGCACCTACGTCGGCCATGGCGATTATTTCGCCACCGAGAAGGAGGACACCTGGACTTCCTTCGGCGGCAAAATGACCGGCACGAGCGCGCCCCGTCTCGCGTTCCTGCGCAAGATCCTCGAGGACGGCCCGCGGCAGGGCATCGATCCGATCGACAAGTGGTGGGACACCCAAACCGGCGGCCAGCCGGCCCTGTATTACCTCACCTATTTCGGCCACGAAAAGCCGACCGAGTGGACCTTCAAGCTCTACAAAAACGGCGTGAACGACGGGCAGCGCTACGGGGTCGATATCATCGACACCTGGGACATGACGATCACCCCGGTCGCCGGCGAGTTCGTCGCCAAGAAGCTCGACAACTATTTCTTCGGCGACGCGAGCGGCCGCAAGGTGCAGCTCCCCGGCAAGCCCGGCATCGCCATCCGCGTGCGCCGGCTCGGCGCGGACGGAGTTCCCGTGAAAACCGAACAGCCCACGGACTGACGACCATGCGCCGCCTCCTGAAAAAACTCGGCCTCTCGCTCGCGGGAAGCATCGCGCTCGGCTTCGTCTCCGGCTGCTGCACGCATTCGCAGCCGTCGGCCGGGGACAAAGCGGGCGCGCCCGCCGCCGCCCTTGCGACGCCGACCGCGCCCATCGCCTCGCGGTCGGACACCTGCTACCTTTTCGCCTACTTCTACCATGCCGAGGAGGCGGAGGGTTTCCGTCTCGCGTGGAGCGCGGACGGATACCGTTTCGAAAAGCTCAACGACGGGAAAAGCTACCTCAAGCCCACCGCCGGCGAGAACAAGTTGATGCGCGATCCGCATCTCTACCGCTCGCCCGACGGCGTCTTTCACCTCGTGTGGACGACCGGCTGGACCGGCAAGACCATCGGCTACGCGTCCTCGAAGGATCTGATCCACTGGTCCGAGCAGACGACGATTCCGGTCATGGCCCACGAGCCGGAGGCGCAGAACTGCTGGGCGCCCGAAATCGTCTGGGACCCGGTCAAGAAGCACTACCTCATCCATTGGTCCACGACCATCCTCGGCCGCTTCCCCGAGACCGCGATGTCCAACCGCCGCCCGGAGAGAAACCACCGCATCTACGCGACGACCACGAAGGATTTTAAGACCTTCACGCCGACCGTGCTCCTCTATGACGCCGGCTTCAACGTGATCGACGCCGACATCGTGCCCGCCGAGGACGGCACGGGCGATTGGCTGATGTTCGTGAAGGACGAGACCTTCGCGCCCGTCACGCAGAAGAATATCCGCATGGTGCGCGGCCGTTCGCCCGAAGGCCCGTGGGACAAGGTTTCTCCGCCGCTCACCGGCGCCGGCTACTGGGCGGAGGGCCCCGCCGCGATCAAGGTCGGCGACGAATATCGCGTCTATTTCGACAAGCACCAGGCCGACGCCATCGGTATGGTCCGCTCGCGCGACCTGAAGACCTGGGAAGACGTGAGCGATCGCGTGAGCTTCCCGCCCCAAGCCCGCCATGGCTGTGTCCTCGCCGTGGATCGCGCGGTGGTGGAGCGGCTGCTCCAGCGCTGAGCCATTCGGTTTCGATTCGTCCACCGCCTCGCGTTCCGCTCCATGCCCCAATCGCTTTCGCTCCCCGATCTGCTCGTTCTGCTCGCCTACCTGGTCGGCGTGACCGGACTCGGTTGCTGGTTCTACAACCGAAACCGCGAGAGCGAGCATTTCATGTCGGCCGGCCGTTCGCTGCCGGGCTGGGCGGTGGGGCTCTCGATCTTCGGCTCCTACGTGAGCAGCATCAGCTTCCTCGCGAATCCGGGCAAAGCCTACGCGGGCGACTGGAACGCCTTCGTTTTCGCGCTCAGCCTGCCGCTCGCCGCCTGGGTAGCGGTGCGCTGGTTCGTTCCCTTCTACCGCACGGCGGGAGACCTTTCCGCATACCATCATCTCGAGCGCCGTTTCGGCGCCTGGGCGCGACTCTACGCGGTGCTTTGCTACATCCTCACGCAGGTCGCACGGCTCGGCACCATCCTCTATCTCCTCGCCCTCGCGCTGGTGCCGCTCACCGGTTGGGAAATTCGCACGATCATCCTCGTGGCCGGCGTCATCATCGTGGTGTATCCGCTCCTCGGCGGCACCGAGGCGGTGATCTGGACGGGCGTCGTCCAGGCGGTGGTGCTCGTGGGCGGCGCGCTCGCGGCGCTCGCGGTCATCTTGTTCAAAATCCCCGGCGGCGCGGGTCCGGCGCTCGCGGATGCCGCCGCGCAGGGCAAGTTCGGCCTCGGCTCGCTCGACGGCAGTCTCGCGCAATCCACCTTCTGGGTGGTGCTCGTCTACGGCGTGGTGATCAACCTCCAGAACTTCGGCGTCGATCAGAGCTATGTGCAGCGCTACATCACCGCCCGCTCCGACGGCGCGGCCTCGCGCAGCGTGTGGCTCGGCGCCCTGCTTTACCTGCCGGTGGGCGCGGCGTTTTTCTTCATCGGAACGGCCTTGCACGCGTTCTACTCCGCGCAACCCGATCTGCTCCCCGCCGGTCTGAAAGCCGATGGCGTATTTCCTTACTTCATCAGCACCCAGCTTCCTCCCGGGCTGGCCGGGCTCGTCATCGCGGGGCTCTGCGCGGCCGCGATGGATTCCAATCTTAACTGCATGTCCACGCTCTTCCTTAACGACGTCTATCGCCGCCATCTGCGGCCGGATGCCGGCGAACGCGAGGCCATGCGGGTGTTGCGTTACTCCACGCTTGGCTTCGGCGCGGTGTGCGTGGCGGCCGCCCTCGCGATGATCTCCATCAAGAGCGCCCTCGACGTCTGGTGGGAGCTCGCGGGCATCTTCGGCGGCGGCATGCTCGGGCTCTTCCTCCTCGGACGTCTCGTGCCGCGCGCCGATGGTCGCGCGGGCCTCGTCGGCGTTTCGGCCGGCATCCTCGTCATCCTCTGGCTCACCCTCTCTCCGCGTCTCGCGTGGTGGCCCGAGGCCTTGCGCAGCCCCTTCCATGGCTTGCTCGTCATCGTGTTTGGCACGCTCGCGATCCTCTTGGTCGGCGGCGCGGCCGCTTTTCTTTTCCCGCGTCGTTCCGCGACCGGTCTCGTCACTTCCGCATCTTCCCCATGAACCGATTGCTCCTGCTCGCCTTGGCCAGTGTCTCCTTGCTCCGCGCCGCCGCCGCGCCGCACCCGGCCGTCGTGCGCGCGGAGTTGATCAACCCCGACGCGCCTTACCCGGAGTGCCACGCCTCGACCATCGTCGAGACCTCGCCTGGCCACCTCGTCGCGTCGTGGTTCGGCGGCACCAAGGAGCGCAACCCCGACGTCTGCATTTATGTCGCGTATCAGGTCGACGGAAAATGGCAGTCGGGCGTGATGGTTGCCGACGGTGTGCAACCGGACGGGGCGCCGCGCTTGCCGACCTGGAACCCCGTCCTCTTCGCTCCGAAGGACGCGCCGCTCCAGTTGTTCTACAAGGTCGGCCCGACCCCGCGCGACTGGTGGGGCATGCTCGTCACCTCGGTCGACGAGGGCCGCACGTGGAGCGGGCCGCGCCGCCTGCCTGAGGGCATTCTCGGCCCGATCAAAAACAAGCCCGTCGTGCTCGCAGACGGTTCGTGGCTTTCGCCGACGAGCACCGAGGGCAACAAAAGTTCCTCCGGCGACAAGGACGCCGAAGGCTGGCTCGTGCACTTCGAGCGTTCGACCGACAAGGGGGCTACTTGGGAAAAAATCGGGCCGGTAAAAAAAGGCCCCTCGCTCGACGCGATTCAGCCCAGCGTGTTGTTCCATTCCGACGGACGCCTGCAGGCGCTCAGCCGCACGAAGCAGGGCGTCGTCGCCCAGACTTGGTCGAAGGACGGCGGCAAAACCTGGGGCGCGCAAACCGCCACCGAGCTGCCGAATCCCAATTCCGGCACCGATGCGGTCACCCTCGCCGACGGCCGCCAGTTGATCGTCTATAATCCCACCGGCCACCGCGCCGAGGAGGCGAAGGGCAACCGCTATCCGCTCGCCGTCGCGATCTCCTCCGATGGCTTGGCTTGGAATCGCGTCGTCACGCTCGAGACCGAGCCCTGCAAGAGCGGCTACGCCTACCCCGCGGTGATCCAGACCGCCGACGGCCTGGTCCACATCACCTACACCTTCGATCGCCGCGCCATCAAACACGTCGTCCTCGACCCCGCGAAACTGTGAACACACGCCTCCTCTCCGTCCTCCTTCTCCTGGCCGCTCCGCGTCTCGGGGCGGAGTATCGGGTGGAGGCTCCCCGCTGCGAACTCGCGAGCGATCCGCTCGGCGTCGACACCCCCGCCCCGCGTCTCTCCTGGCGCGTCGTCTCCGACGAGCGCGGCCAACGCCAGACCGCGTGGCAGATCCAGGCCGCCTCCTCGCCCGGGCTTCTTGCCGCGGACAAGGCCGATCTCTGGGACAGCGGTCGCGTCGCAGGCGACGACACCACGCTCCTGCCCTACGCCGGTCGATCCCTTGCTTCGTCCGAGGTCGTTCACTGGCGCGTGCGCAGTTGGGACCGCGAGGGCCGTCCCTCGGTGTGGAGCGCGCCGGCCCGCTGGACCATGGGCCCGCTCGACGCGAAGGACTGGGGCGCCGCGCGCTGGATCACCGCCGCCGGCTCCGAGCGTCTGGAAAACACCTTGCTGCGGCGTGAATTCACCGTGCGCCCCGGGCTGCGCCGCGCCCTCGTCCATGTGTCGGGCCTCGGCCAATACGAGTTGTTCCTCAACGGCGCGAAGGCCGGCGTCGACGTGCTCTCGCCCGGCTGGACCGATTACCGCGACACCGTCCTCTACGACACGCGCGACGTCACCGCGATGCTGCGCGAGGGCGCCAACGCTGCCGGTCTCTCGCTGGGCAACGGCATGTTGCACGTCGAGCGCCCCGAGGGCCGCTTCGCCAAGTTCAAGGGCTCCTTCGGTCCGCAGCGCGCGATCCTGCGGCTCCGCCTCGAATACGCCGACGGTTCCGTGGAGACGCTCGTTTCCGACGAGACCTGGAAAACCCATCCCGGCCCGATCACCTTCTCCAGCATCTACGGCGGCGAGGATTTCGACGCCCGGCGCGTGTCGGCCGGCTGGGATCGTCCCGGCTTCGTCGACGCAGGCTGGACGCCCGCCGCGCTCTATTCGGGCGAGAGCGGCGGGTTGCGAGGCATGACTCGCGCCCCCGAGGCCGTGGCGCCGATCGAAACGCGCGCTGTCGCCTCGCGTCGCGAACTCTCCCCCGGCGTGGAACTCTACGATTTTGGCCAAAACACGTCGTTCATGCCGCGTCTCCGTGTGAGCGGTCCGGCCGGCTCCACGATCAAGCTCACCGGCGGCGAGCTGGTGAACGAGGACGGCACGATCAACCGATCGAGCATGGGTGGCGCGCACCGCGGCGGAGCCTGGTGGAGCTACACCAAGGCCACCGACGGCGAGGAGAGCTGGTTTCCGCAGTTTTATTACCTCGGATCGCGTTACCTCCACGTGGAGCTCTTGCCTGCGGCGGCAAGCGGAGCCCGGCCGAAGATCGAGTCGCTCGAGCAGGTCGTCGTCCACTCCACGGCGGAGCCCGCCGGCCGTTTCGCGAGCTCCGATCCGACGCTCAACCGCATCCGCGATCTCGTGCGTTGGGCGCAACGCTCGAACATGGTCTCGATCCTGACCGATTGCCCGCATCGCGAAAAACTCGGCTGGCTGGAGCAAAACCACCTCAACGGCCCGTCGCTCCGCTACGAATGGACTCTGGACCGGCTGGCGGCGAAAAACGTCCGCGACATGGCCGAGGCGCAGACCTCCGAGGGCCTTATCCCGAACATCGCCCCGGAATACACCGTGTTCAAAGGCAACTACCGCGCCGCGGCGGAGTGGGGCGCGTCTTTCATCCTCGTGCCGTGGCAGCAGTATCTCTTCACCGGCGACGACTCGCTGCTGCGCGAACAATACCCGGCGATGGCGCGCTACTTCGCCTACCTCGAGAGCCGGACCGCCGGCGGCCTGCTCCAGGAGGGCCTCGGCGACTGGTATGACGTGACGCTGGAAAAACCGGGTCGCGCCAACCTCACCCCCGGCCCGATCACCGCCACCGCGCATTATTATCAAGACGCGACCATCCTCGCCAAAGTCGCCGCCCTCCTCGGCCGCCCCGACGACGCGAAGATGTATCGCAGCCGCGCGGAGGAGATCCGCGCGGTGTTCAACCGGGAGTTCTTCAAGCCCGACGCGCCCGAGCTCTACGGCACCGGCTCGCAAACCTCGTTCGCGCTCCCGCTCGCGCTTGGGCTGGTCGCTCCGGAAAATCGCGACCGCGTGCTCGCTGCCCTTCTGCGCGAGATCGAGACGCGTGGGCATTTCAGCACGGGAGCGATCGGCACGCGTTATCTTTTCCGCACGCTCACCGACGCCGGCCGCTCCGATCTGATCTATCGGACGATCACGAACCCCGCGATTCCCGGCTACGCGCGCCAGCTGCAACTCGGCGCCACCTCGCTCGCGGAGTCCTGGGGCGCGTGGACGGGGGCCTCGCAGAACCACTTCTTCCTCGGGTTCGTCACCGAGTGGCTTTACCGCGATCTCGCCGGCATCGCGCCCGACGAGACGGAGCCCGGGTTCAAGCACACCATCATCCGCCCGAATCCGGTGCCCGGACTCGAATGGGTGGAGGCGGAGCACGAGAGCGCCCACGGCCGGGTGTCCGTGCGCTGGGAACAGCGCGCCGGGCGTTTCCGCCTGAGGGCGACGGTGCCGGCCAACACGACCGCGACGGTTTGCCTGCCGGCGCGCGAAGGCGCCGCGGTCAAGGTCAACGATTCGGGTGGCGTCACCTCCCTCCCGCGCGAAGGAGACCGCGCGATTTACCACGTCGAATCGGGGGTGCACGAATTCGAGGTCGGGCTTTGATGCCGGCGGCTGGCATGGCGGGATGCGCCCGCCTTCGTCCCCTCGGTAAGGGCATTCAGGTCTGCGGCGGGTAAAGGAATTGCAGGCCCGCCCGGAAGCCGGGATGGATCGAGTTGTAGTGGTTCTTCCCCTCGAAGCGCGCGCGGCCGACCTCGAGGTCCTGGAAGGGAGCCGCGGCGAGGCGGGCTTCGAGGAGATCGAGATCGCCGGTCATCGATGCGCTGTCGCGCGCGCCCACGCCGAGGAATAGCCGCGCGGGGAGCTGCGCGACGCGGGCATGCAACGAAGTGGCGGCGCCGAGCACCGCGCGCTCGCCCCACCAGATCGACGGCGCGCTCGCGAGCACTCGGTTGAAGAAGGGCTCCGGCTTGAAGAGCGCGTGCAACGCGAACAGCGCTCCAAGCGAGTGCCCCGCGATGCCGCGCGTCTCGCGTGAAACAGGGAAGCGACTTTCGAGCTCTGGCCAGAGACGTCTGATAAGAAATTCGAGAAACGCGTCCGCGCCGCCGCCATCGGGCGCGCCTTCGATCGCGCAAGGCGTGTAGTCGCGCACGCGGCGGTTGGCCGGCTCCTGGTAGCTCGCCCCGTAGCCGACGCCGACAAGAAGCAGCGGAGGCAATGGAAGATCTTTGGCGACGGCGGCGCGCGCCTGGCGCATCGCGTCGAACTGGTCGTCGCCGTCGAGGCAGAGCAGGACCGGCCACGGCTTGTCCGGTGAGGCGTGTAGCGCGGAGAACGGGGCCTCCACCTGGATTGCGTAACGAAGGCCAAGGCCATCGACGGAGAAAGCGGATCGGACTCGGCGAGAGGCGGACATCGCGGTGTGGATGGCTTAGCTCGGGCGGCCGAAGAGGGGCTTCGTCGGATGGAGAAGCGTCACCGCGCCGCGGTCGGAGAAGCGTTTCGTCGGCTCAAGCTCGGCGGCGGTGCCCATGAGATGAAGAGGGCATGCCGAAAGCGGCGATCGGCAAATCCGCATGAACGTTTTCCAAGACAGGCCCTTCCGGCCGGAGCCGGCCGGGCGACTTGAGTTTTCCGGGCTGAAGCGTCCGTTGCCCGATGCGCTTCGCGGCCGACCTTCATCTGCATTCGAGGCATGCGGCGAAGGTTTCGCCCGACATGACGCTCGCGAACATCGCGCGCACCGCTCTGTTCAAGGGCGTCGACCTGCTAGGGACCGGCGATGCGCTGCACGCGGAGTGGTTGGAGGAACTGGAGCGGAATCTGGAGGACGTTTCTCCCGGCTGGCATGCGCTCCGCGAGGAAGCGCGCGCCGCGGTGGAGTCCGGCGTGCCGGAGCGCTTGCGCAGGCCGCTTCGCTTCGTCGTCAGCGTGGAGGTTTCCTGCGCGCCGCCGGGCACGCCGCCGCTGGGCGGTCTGCATCAGCTGGTCTATTTTCCCTCGCTGACGAGCGCGCGGCGTTTCCGCGAACGCATGCTACGCTACGGAGACCTGAAAGACGGCCGGCCGGAGCTGGCGCTGACCTGCCGCGACCTGCTCGCGGAAGTGAAGGCGCACGACGCCGACTGCCACCTGGCGCCGGCGCACGTGATGAACCCGTGGTATTCGACGCTCGGCGCGGTGAGCGGAGGCCGCTCCGTGGAGGATGTGTTCGGCGAAGCGTCCACCGGGATTCTTGCGGTCGAGATGGGCCTCACCTCGACGCCGGAGATGTGCCGGCGACTGTCGTGTCTCGACAGGTTCGGCCTTTTTGCGAACTCGGATGCGCACTCCTTGGAAAGCATCGGGCGCGAGTGCACGCTGCTGGAGATCGTGCCGGGTTATCACGAGTTGTTCGCCGCCCTGCGTGCGGGGTCGATCGACGGTGGCGTGCTTGGCGCGATCAAGTTTCCGCTCGAGCGCACCCGCTATTTCCGCAATCGCTGCGCGCGCTGCGAGGAGTCGTTCGACGGCCCGTGGTGTCCGCGCTGCGGCAGGCGCCTGACGACGGGCTCGCGGGATCGCCTGGACCAGATCGCGGATCGGCCGGCGCCCCTGTTGCCTCCGGGTTCGCCGCCCGTGCTCCAGTTGTTGCCCTTGGCTTACGTGATCGGGGATTTGCTTGGCGTGGAGCGCGCCAGCAAAGCGGCGATGGCGTGGCGGGATCGTCTCGTGGCGGCGCTGGGGCAGGAGCGCCATGTGCTCGTCGAGGCGGGCGAAACGGAGATCGCGTCGGTGGCGACGCCGCAGCTTGCCCGGGCGATCATGGCGCAGCGAATCAATCCACCCGGTCGAAAGCCGTCCGAAGCGGGCAGGGGTTTCGGGCGAATACAGACGACGCTGCCGGGGCTCGGATAGCGACGGTATGAATAATCCTTCGTGGTCGCGATGGCGCGGACTTTGGTTTTGTTCTACGCGCTCATGACGAATCCGGCCGACCTGCTGCCCAAGATCACCGCGCTCGCCCACGGGGCGGGCGAAATCGCGTTGCGCCACTTCGCCGCGCCGATTCCGACGATGTCGAAAACCAGCCGCATCGACATCGTCACCGCGGCGGACACAGAGGTGGAGGCCTACCTCGTCGGCGAGCTGACCAAGCTTTTTCCCGATCATCACATCGTCGGCGAAGAGGGCGGCGGGCAAGGCGCGCCCGCCTCGACGGCGCGGTATCACTGGTTCGTCGATCCCATCGACGGCACGGTGAACTTCGCGAGCAAGCTGCCGCACTTTTGCACGAGCATCGCGCTCACCACGGCCGACCGCCAGCCGCTGCTCGGAGTGGTCTACGATCCGACGCGACGCGAACTTTTCGCCGCGGTGCGCGGCGGCGGGGCCACCTTGAACGGGACCCCCCTCCGCGTGACGCAGACCGCCGAGCTGATCGACGCGGTGATCGTCAGCGGCTTCCCCTACGACAAGCACACCAACCCGGACAACAACCTGCGCGAGTGGGGCGCCTTTCTTGTGAAGATCCGCGGCGAGCGTCGGCTCGGCAGCGCGGCGCTGGATTTTTGCTACGTCGGCGCGGGCCGGCTCGACGGCTATTGGGCAAAATATCTTAATACCTACGATGCGATGGCGGGCATGCGCGTGGCGCGCGAGGCGGGCGGCACGGTGAACGATTAC
>CBIHRE010000016.1:0-20024 GCA_966212385.1 uncultured Akkermansia sp.
AACGGCACGTCTTCGGACTTTCGTTCTGGGAAAAGGGAATGAATATCGTTAGCGCTTCGATCCTCCACACGCCAAGCGTAGGTCAGGTTCTGACAGCTCAATTCTATAGCGAGAACCGATTCTCGTCCGACGGCCGCGCGTAAAGCATCAAGTCGCGCGAGATGATAGGGCCCGCAAGACTCCCATAATATCCCAATCTTCATTCCCCTCCTCCCTGCGGAAGACGAACCCCAGAAACAAAGTATATCGGTATAAATGCCAACGTGAATCCAGAAATGAACGCTATAGCGTTTAGCATGTCACCGCGCAGGAAAAAGAAGAACAGCCCGATCCAACAGTAAATGAGAATGAATATTACAGGCATATTAACCGCCCGACGCCGGACGCACGACACGAAGACTAAAATGGAATCCAAGCGAAACATCAATCCCCCAAGCAGCAAGCCACCAGCAATTACACCAACAATGCCAAAATTTATATAAAACTCCAATACAGTAGGAGCCGAAAGATTGGTATTCTTCGTGGACTCCAGAATCCCTATGTAATTTTCGCCCAAGAACTGTCCGGTGCCTATTGGTTTACCAGGCCACAAGAAGCGGGGCACCCAAAAGAGAAAGGCGCCGGCCATTTGGCGTCCCCACATCACCCCGTAGGTCTGCACGAAGTCAATGCCGTGGCACAGCATTTCAAAAGCATCAAAATGTCCCTCGTAGAAGTATTCCTTTCCAGAAGTGGCAGCAGCCAAAGATACATCAGACACGCTCCGAGACCAACGCAGGGTATTGATGACAGAAGACCCCAAGATCCCCAAGAACAGAAATGGAACAGCAATAGCATTGATCCACTTATACCGAAAGGCCGCCATCATCATCGTGGCGACAATCAGAGTAAAGAAGAAAAAGCGAGCCACGCCGAATGGGGAGTTTAAAATTACATTAGGGACCAAGGCAGCAACAGCAACAATAAACGCTAGCACGCTTATACGCTGCACTAACAGCCATAGAGCCACTGCAAAGACGTAGAACACAAAGGGGCGGACAACAACGCCTAGGATCAATGGAAGAATCTTTCCTCCGCCGAACTGAACCTCGAATATAGCTCCACGAAAGAAAACCGCTGAGAAGCCGCCGAATGCGACAATAGAAACAGCGGTTAGCACATATGCAGCGACCACAAGCGCCAAAATACCACGCTGCGTGATGACCCTATCCAGTAAACTACTAGTGCGTCGCCCCAGCGTCGGACGACGAGACCGCGCCGCCACTTGCCCAGCCGTCGCCACGAATGCGTGCTGCACCAGAACAAGCATCAATGCATATCTCGTCGTAACTATAGCCTCACTTGAAAAGCCACCAAACGCCCATCTATTATTAAAATAGAACAACGCAGGAGTGAAAACGTAAAAAACCAGCGAGAAGAACCAATATATCAAACTGAAACCCATCCCCACCCTAATAGCAGATGCCCACAGGCCCACTACAGACGTGGCATAACCGATCAGAAGCAACAAACAAACAAAGGGATCAGATCCGTCACCACCGCCGGACAGCAAGAGAAAATAGATACTTGCAATCAAAATGGATGCAATGACAAAAATTTTTCTTAAGATCATCATTCTAGTAAACAATACAGGCCTTTTCTTTATACGCTCTCTCTCGTAATAAACGATAAATAGCAACAAGCGATGATACACCGACAAGAAACTCAAAACCCAATGACCGTTTTTTCGAGTCTTGCATCCTGCTAAAAATTACGCTGAACAGCATCCGTAGAGGCGCCCTAGGACATCTGCCGATTCCCCACAAGACAAGCGACCACACGCACAAGGCCGGCCGACGCCAGTCAATTAGCGGGCTTATTGTGGTAAATCTTATCTCTTCCTGAGCCATAAAGCCTAGGCGCATGCGCACTGCGACTCGAATAATTTTTGAGTCAAACGCCATTCGCCAGTTCCTCAAATACAATTTCCGTAGATCGCTATCGCCGATAATCAGAGATGTATCAGGAAAGAACTCAATTCCGGTTCTAAAGTAAGCATACTTCATTCCCTCATCTCGCCCAACGTCTCGAAATCCATCGGCTGCCGACGCCAAACTTATAAGTTTAAATTTGGTAGATGGAAATTTTTGCAGGATCCCCAGAATAAGGGTGACGTGCGGCCATCCTGACGCGACGCCAAAATATCCATACTCCAAACACTGCTTCCCTTTCTCGGATGGAATAACCACAGCGGATAGCCAACGCGAAGCCCGGATAGCATAAGGAGCATTACAAAAATCAGCCAACCCTTCCCCAGACACGGAGTCACACTTTAAGGAAGTGAATATCACTATCTCAGCTCCCTCGATAATCGCAGATCTCACTGCTTGCACCACCTCAGAACTAATTCGATCATCGTCTCCGCGAAACCATAGGGATCCGCCGTCAGACATCTCAACGATCTTAATAAAGTTCGCACAAGCCCCGACATTCGCCTGATTTCGATTGTAGGAAATCACCCCAGCTAAAGCATGCGCACTGACCTTATTTGATATGATGCTAGCAGGGTCGTTATCGCTTATGAACACTCTATGCACTTCGGGGAAAACCGATGACAACTCATCGAGACGCCGCATTAAAGCGTCGGGTCTTTTGTAGGTCGGTATTCCTATCGAGATCGAGTTCATTGCTAGATCGTTTCCTTTGCACGGAATTGGCCGTAGCGCTTACGCATGGCAGCAAAAAGCCCTCCACCACCTTGTCCACCATTTAGCTTTATTTCGGTGGCCATAACTCTGATCGCCGACATTGCCAAGACAACAAACCTGGGGATCCAGATTGGCAGATCAAAGGCGAAAGAATAAAGAAGGTCACCCCATCGACTTCCTGAATACATGCTTCGCAGCTCCCTTTCATTAACGCGCTCCTGAATCTTTTTATTGCGAGTAGATGCCAGATAGCAGAAATTATACAACAAGGCGCTATCGCGAGATGCCTTAAATAAAGATATAGACCGGCCGGAGTCAGCCATTACCATATCGACAACCTTAGGCATGAAATAGACATGAATGAGAGGCCAGTAAGCATTCCAGCTCCCGTTATTGCCATCTCGGTATCTCACAAACAGGTCGAAAAGAAGCACGCCGTCACCTCGCTTCATCGCCGCCAAGGCCAACACCAAGGTTTCACAAAATGTATCCCGAAACGCCCGCTCCCTTAACCCCAACAACGCTGAATCACGTTCGATAACAGAGCATGAAGCGGTCAAAAACTCCCCACAATATCTTATCTTATCTTCATTGCGCCTTAACACCCGCTCGCCTGAACCGCTTAAGCACTGCGACCGGATAACAACCCTCATCCCGATATCGTAAATGTTACGATTAAGAAGGAAAGCTTTGGCGTTTGGATACGCGTGAAGCGCTTCAATTAATTTAGAGACCGTCCCAGCCTCCGGTGCATCATCGTCACACAGGAGCCAGACAAACTTACCTACAGCATGAAAGTAAGCAGATTCAAAGTTATTAGTCAGGCCGACATTTGACAGATGGCGAATGACCCGAAGGTTTGGCACGATCAATGTGGCCCTAGCACAGACTCCTTCCGTAGCGTCTGTTGATGCGTTATCCAAAACAACGACTTCATACTCGGAGGAATCACATCGCTGCAACTCCTCTGCGAGCCTCGATAATACATACTCCAAAAATTCCGCCCTATTGTATGTCGGTATGGCGATGCTAAGTATAGGCGACATGTTAGACGTGATTCCCCCGCTTAAAAACAACCAACCTCCATAGCGAAACCACAAAAGCTACGAAAAATGAGAACGCATATCCGTATACCGCGGCAGCGTTGTTTTTCTCTATACAAGCCCAACTGACCAAGCCCACTGCGAGAAGACCATTAAATGCGGAAGGCAGGAGCATGATTTCAGTGAGATACGCCCGCCCATATAGGGCGATAGAATAATTTGCCACATTGAGGACGGTTGCGCCGCCAAGGAGAGCCGCCAATTGCCAAGGTAGATACTTACCACCACCCTGCACAAACATGAAATATAACACCACCGTAATGCTACCTAAAGAAGCGACGAACACAGATCGAAGAAAAGCCCCCCTCCACGCATGCCATAAGGCAACGCTATCACTAGCCCCAGCAAGACGCCCAAAATGAGCGGCCTTAGTGGAGCTCCATGCCATCGACAAAGCTCCTACTCCCTGAAAGAGCGCCCAAGTTACCCCAAACTTAGCGGAGAACTCAGCTCCCGAGAGCCGATAGATCACAGGAGAAATCGCTCCAAATATGAAAAATCCCCAAACATAGCTACAAGCTATCTTTGATTGCATTGCCCAGAGTTCGCGCCATGTGTCTCCGAAGGAGGGGATCGAAGCCACCAAACGCACACGGGTTACGGGGACTAACTCGCGGTATACCTTGCACAGGATGCAAAATAGAATTGCATTATAAACCAATCCCGACAAGGGCAATGAATAAAGTCCGAGTCCCAACTTTAGACTCGCGAAAAGAACAGTTGACCTGGCGAGATTGCTCCACATCCGCGCCTTTGCCACAATCGAAATATGCCCCGCGCCCTCCACAACTGCTGCTTTGGACACCAAGTATATCGCGAACTCCGTGACAAGAATGAATGTGATCCATTGGGGCACCCAAAGCACTCCATCTAAATTGTGATCACCAGACCAAATGAAGCAGCCGCCTCCAACACCCACAACAACGCCAAAAACCAGAGATAGAACCAAATAATACTTAGCAGAAAAGTCCACCAAACCTAGATACCTTGCATGGTTGCTCCAACCTGATTCGTCCGACTTATCAGGGAGCGGCAACTTGGCCAAACCATGTGCAATATTTTGAACAACCACTTGATTGAGGCCAAGTTCAAAAAGCGACTGGATACCTACAATACCTAGAAAAGAGTAAAATAATGCCTGCTCTCCTATAGATAATTCAGTAACAACCGCACGCGTGACAAATATCAGGAAAAGTCCCTGCGCTCCCCCATTTAGCAAGGAAAAAACGATGGCATGATCTAGGCCCGCCCCATTCCTTATAATCTGCCTAATTTGGTGAAACCCAAATGCAGCCATTGATATCAACCCTTTAGGTCCCCTCCATCTCCAAAGGCTTCGCCATCGGCTCCATTTCCCCGAAGGTGCGGCCAAATGCTAGCTTGGGATAGGCGTTGGTCGCCACGTCGATATCAACTTCAAGCAAGAAGGGTTCGTTCGGATCTTGGGCAAGCCGCGCGATCCCCGCGGAAACATCCGCCTCCGTAGCCACCTTCCCAGAGGCGATTCCATAGGCCTCCGCCACTTTGGCAAAGTCGGGCGCGTCATAGCCCCAAAGCGTAGATTGATAACGCCCCTTGAAGTAGGACTCCTGAAACTGGCGCACCATGCCGTGGCAACGGTTGTCGAGGACGACCATCTTCACCGGCAGCCGATTACGCGCGATGGTTTGGAGTTCTTGGATGTTGAGCTGGAAGCCGCCGTCGCCCGCCACCATTACGACCGGGCCCGAGGCCAGAGCCGCACCGATCGCGGCAGGAAGGGCGAAGCCCATGGCTCCCATACCTCCGGAGGTGAGAAAGCGCTGATGTGGCGCCAGCTCAAGGCTCTGCGCGGCCCACATCTGGTGTTGCCCCACGTCCGCCACGTAAGCCGAGGCAAACGGGGTGGCGCGGGCCAGCTGATGGAGGAACTGATTCGGATTAATGCCGGCCGCCCCCTTCAGTTCCGCGGTGTCCGGCCAAGCTTCACGTAGATCGGCGAGCTCCTTTTCCCAAGCCGCTCGCGAAGCGGCCCCGGCCGGCAAGACCGCGAGGGCGGTCGTCAAGAAGGGTGCAAGCTCCTCGGCCAAGGTAACGCAGCCCTGCACGCGGTTGTTCATCTCGCCGGAGACGCAGTCGACATGGAAAAAGCGTCGTCCCGCTTGGAAGCCCCCGACGTCCGACCCCGTCTGGCGGATGTCCAAACGGCTGCCCAGCACCAGCACGAGGTCGCTACGTCCGAAACCGAGGTTGGCCCAGCGGTTGCCGTAACTCCCCAGCATACCGACGCGCATCGGATGGGCATAGGGAAGCGCGTCCACCCCCATGAGGGAGTGGATGACTGGAATCCGAAGGTGATCCACCAAGGCGCGGAGCGCGTCTCCCGCGCGGCCGCTGCGCACCCCGCCTCCCGCCAAGACGACGGGGCGTTGCGACTGGTCGAGCGCCGCCCGTAGTTCGGTCAGGAAAGTCCGGGTCGCCACTGCGTCAGCGCATGCTTTCACCGGGGGCAGTCCCGGCTGGATGGGGGCAAGTTCGTCGGGCAGCGCGTGCCGTTGCACATCCATGGGCACGTCTATCAGCACCGGGCCGGGCCGCCCTTCCATGGCCAAGCGGAAGGCCTCGTCGAGGATCGCGGGCAGACTGGCCGGATCGTTTACCAGCCAAGCGCCTTTCGTGATCGGCCGGGCCATCGAAACGATGTCGGTTTCTTGAAAACCAAGCTGGCGGATGGCGCGGTCGCCTTTCTGCTCATGGCGGTTGACCTGGCCGGTGATGAAGACGGCGGGCACGGAGTCGAAATAGCAGCTGCCGATGCCCGTGAGCAGGTTGGTCGCGCCGGGACCGCTCGTGGCCATGGCCACGCCGGGAATGCCTTTCATGCGAGCCCAGCCCTCGGCGGCGAAAGCGGCGCCCTGCTCGTGGTGCATGCTCACGATCTTGATGTCCGTGTGCTGATGCAGCGCATCGAGTAGAAAGGTGATCATTCCGCCGATAAGTTCATGCACATGCGTGACCCCTTTGGCTTGGAGATAGCGGGCGATATATTCGGCATTGATCATTGGAGGTTGGTATTGGAAAGAGGGGAGAGCCAAGCAAGGGTGCGGGCAATGGCGTCCTGAAGGGGGATGCGAACGCAAAGACCCAGTTCGGCCTCCGCGCGATGAATGGACGGAACATAGCGCGGCGGCGCCTTGGAGGGGTCGGCTTGGCGCGCAACAAAAACGGGCGGATTCTGCGGCGAAGCCGCGGCCACGGCCTGAGCCGTGGCCAAAAGGTCGACGGCATGGTCCGAGCCGACGTTATAGGCGCGACCGGAGGGCGCCCGGAAGAGCATGGTCCAGAGCCACACCGCCAAATCCGCCGCATGGAGGTAGCTGCGCACCGGCGAGCCGTCGCCGACGATTTGAATGGGACGCCCGGCGTAGACGTCCCGCAAAAAATTGCCCATCGCAAAATGAGCGTCGAGCGGCAAGTGGGGCCCCACGAAGGCGAAGCATCGCGCCACCGCCAGCTCATAACCGTGGAGACGCGCATGCATGAAACACAGATGCTCGGCCACGCGCTTGCCCTCCCCGTAAGCTGCGCCGGGCGACAAAGGATCGGGGGCGCCGGCATAATCCTCCGGCACGTGTGAAAGGTCGACGGGTTGCCGTCCGTAGACCGCGCCGGAACTGGTGAGGAGAAGCCGGCGGGCGCCGGCCTGCGCGGCGAAATCCAAAACCCGACGGGTGCCATCGACGATGGCGCTTATCGTGAAGGATGCATCCTCCCCAGCGCCTGAGGCGGCGACATCCGTGGCGGCTGGGATTAACAGGGCAAAGCGCCCGGGGGGAAAGGCGAAGTCGCGGATATCACCGGCGACGAAACGCAAATCCGGTCGGGTCGCCAGATGCGGAGCCTTGGCGGCGAACGCCTCCGGCGAGCGCGTCAGCACGGTGGCGCGCATGCCAAGGCCAAGGCGATCGTTCGCATTGGCGAAAGTCTCCAAAAGCCACACACCGAAGAAGCCGGTTCCTCCGGTGATGAAGATGTCGCCGCCGCGCGCATCCGCCCAAAGCTCGCGCGTGTGCGCGAGCACGTGAGCGAGATCATCGGCGGGAAGAGGACGAACCGGAAGCATGCCTAGAATAGGCGGAAAAGCGCGGAGCGGTTGAACGAACTCAGGCGAGCTTCGTCTTCACAAACTCGCGGATCACCGCGATCTCGTAGGCGAGCATGGCGGGGGTGAGTCCGGGATAGGTGCCGAGGAAGAGCGCCTGGTGCATGATCTCGTCGGCGCCTTTCATCTCGCCGACGACGCGGAAGGACTCGGGGCGGTCCTTTTTCAACTGCACGAAGACCGGCTGGCGAAGGAGGTTTCCACCAAAGAACATGCGGTTGCCGATCTTTTTTTCGTCGAGGTGACGCGCGAGATCGGTGTGGGTGAAGGGCGCCGTGGGCTTCACGCGCAGCATGAACCCGAACCAAGAGGTATCGGTGCGGCAGCCGGTCTGGTCCCACGCGAAGCAAGATTCGAACGGGAATGGCGAAGGCGGAGCGCTGAGACTTGAGACCTGAGATGCTTCAGGTTTCGGGTTTCCGGATTTCATCCCTCCGGCGCTACGCTCGGAGGGCGGTAGCCAGCGCGTGGCGTGAGTGGGCAGGGTGAAATCGAAAACGTCCTCAAGGTCGGCGAGGCCGGCGCGGAGGATCTCCCAGTTGCGCTTCCGTGCCTCGATAAAAGCGGGAAGTTTCTTGAGCTGCTTCCGGCCAATCGCGGCCTGCGGATCGAGGGGCTTCAGATTGAAGCCGAGGTGACTGTAGATGTATTTGTGGTCGTAACCCTTCGGGAGCTCGCCGAGCTGCCAACCGAAGCGCTTGCCGCAGGTGTCGTCCTTGCCGGAGGCGCACCAGCAGTCGCGGCCCCAGTCGCGGAAGCTCTCGGCGTAGGTCTTGAGCGGAGGACGGCTGATGATGTTGACCGCCCCGCCCTCGCCCATCGTGAGGTGGTGCGGGGGATAGAAGGACTGGGTGGAGATGTCGCCCCAGGTGCCGGTGTAGCGCGTGATGTTGACGCCGTCGGACGGGATGCCGGGCGAGTTCTCGGTGATGCCGAGGGCCTTGGCGCGAGCGATCGGCATCGAGTAGGTGCAGCCGAGGGCATCGCAGTTGTCCTCGACGAGCCAGAGGTCGTGCTTGCGGCAGAACTCGAGGACGGCGCCGAGATCGAAGGGATTGCCCAGCGCGTGGGCGATCATCACGGCCTTGGTCTTGCCGGCGACGTAAGCGGACTCGAGCTGCTCGGGGCGGACGTTGCCCGTGGTGGGATCGTTGTCGATGAAGACGGCGACGGCGCCGAGCTGGATGATGGGCGCGACGGTGGTAGGGAAGCCGGCGGCGACGGTGATCACCTCGTTGCCGGGCATGATGCGCTTGTGGGCGGGAAGCTTGTGGGTGGTGAGCGCGGCGAAGGCGACGAGGTTTGCCGAAGAACCGGAGTTCACCACGAGGCTGTGCTTCACGCCGAGAAGCGCGGCCAGTTCCTTCTCGAAGGCCTCGCCCTCGGGGCCGAGCGTGAGCCAGAAATCGAGGGTGGAGCCGACCGCGGCTTCGACCTCGTCTTGGTCGAAAACGCGACCGGCGTAAGGGATCGTCTGGCCGGGCGCCCAAGGCGCATGCGCCGGATCGTCGCCGGGGCGCTGGCCGGCGTGCATGAGGGCGGAGTATTCGCGAGTGAGGCGGAGGATCTCGGCTTTGAGTTCGGCGGGAGTCGGCATGTCGGAAAGGAATTTTAACCGCTAGTGGACGCTAATGTGCGCTAATGTTGGAAACGGGAGGAGGGAGTCCGGGTTCAAAGGTGAACGACAAGTGTCCCTCATTACTTGGCCAAGGCGGCCGCGTAATTCGGATTGAGCGGGTTGATCTCGACACGGCGTTGATGCGGGATGACCACCAGATCCATGTCCTCCATGGGAATGGCCCCGAGTAGCACCTGATCGCCCATGACGATGGCACCGACGTAGGCCACGCGGTTTTTAAAGCGGACCTCGAGCGGCCCCACGTAAGGCACCATCCTTTTGGAGCCGTCGGCCAAGGTAACCTCCTTGCGCGACTGCTCCTCAAGACCGAGTTGCAGCTGAACGTGTTCAGGAATGATCAGGTAGACCGATCCCGTGTCCGCCAAGGCCTCGGCAACAACACCGGCCTGCTCTGGTTTGCGAGGGTTGATGAGAGTAAGCATGGCGAAGGATAGACCCATAAGAAGAACCGGGACAATCAGGAGGACGTGGCACCGCCCGCCCACGCAAGGCCGGCGGCGCGGGCGGATGCGGTGTAGTCGGCGATCTGGCCGGTGGTTAGCGCGTGGTGATCGGCTGAAGACTCGGCGGAAGCGCGATACCACGCGACGGTGCGTCCGATCGTCTCGGCAAAAGGCCAGGCGGGCGCCCAGCCGAGAAGGTGATGGGCTTTGTCAGTCGCGAGATTGAGGAGCTTGGCCTCGTGCGGCGCATTCGGATCGCTCTTGTCCTCCCAGTGGCCGGCCCAGTGCTTGAGGATTTCTTGGACGAGTTCGGCGACGGTGCGATTGGAGGCGAGGGCCGGACCGAAATTGAAGGCGGATTGGTAGAGGGATGGCTGAAACTTGAATCCGGCGCCTTGGGGGGACACCAGCGCGGCGCCAAGCCAGAGGTAACCGGAGAGCGGCTCCAACACATGCTGCCAAGGACGGGTCGCGACCTTGTTGCGAACCGGGATGGCTTCGCCCTTGGCGAGAGCGCGAATGCAGTCGGGCACGATACGATCCAAGGCCCAGTCGCCGCCGCCGATGACGTTGCCGGCGCGAGCCGACGCCAAGCGAACGGGGCATCCGGGCGCGGAGAAAAAGGAGCGTCGGTAAGAAGCGATGACCAGTTCCGCGGCTCCCTTGGAGGCGCTGTAGGGATCATAGCCGCCCATCGGGTCTTCTTCCCGATAGCTATGCACCCATTCGCGGTTCTCGTAGCACTTGTCGGTCGTGACGGCGACGATCGCGCAAGGACGGGCGGGATCGGCGGCGAGACGGGCGGCCTCAAGGATATTGGCCGTGCCCATGACATTGGCCGCGAAAGTCTCGGTGGGCTGCTCGTAGGAGAGGCGCACGAGCGGCTGCGCGGCGAGATGGAAAACGAAATCCGGCCGGGCCGCGGCGAAGGCGGCGCGGACGGCGGCGAGATCCCGCACATCGCCCTCGATATGGCGCAGGCGCGAGGCCAGGCCGAGTTGAGCGAAAAGCGAGGGCGTGGTCGGCGGTGGCAGGGCGAATCCGGTCACTTCCGCGCCGAGGGAAAGCAACCACTCGGCGAGCCAGGCGCCCTTGAAGCCGGTGTGGCCGGTGAGCAGGACGCGTTTGCCTCGATAAACGTCAGCGAATGCCATGGCCGTTTACTTCCAAACTTTCCAAGGAGCTTTTCCCGAGGACCAATACTCCTCGAGCTGCTGTTTCTCGCGAAGCGTGTCCATGGGTTGCCAGTATCCGGTGTGCTTATACACGCCCATCTGGCCCTCGTGCGCGAGACGCTCCATCGGCTTGCGCTCCCAGATCGTCGTGTCGTCCTCGATGTAATCGACGACCTTCGGCTCCAAGACAAAGAAGCCGCCGTTGATCCAGCCGCCATCGCCAACCGGCTTTTCCTGAAAGCTGGTCACGCGCGAGTCCTCGATTCCCAAGGCACCGTAGCGGCCGGGAGGCTGAACGCCGGTCAAGGTCGCGAGGCGGCCCTCGCGTTTATGGAAGGCGACGAGTTCCGTGATGTTCACATCCCCCACCCCGTCGCCGTAGGTGAAGCAGAAGGTGTCGTCGCCAAGGTATTCACGCACACGCTTGAGACGGCCGCCGGTCATGGTGGCCTCCCCGGTGTCGGCGATGGTGACGCGCCACGGCTCGGAGCGGCGGTGGTGCACTTCCATGCGATTGTGGCTCATGTCGAAGGTGACGTCCGACATGTGCAGGAAGTAGTTCGCGAAATACTCCTTGATCACATAGCCCTTGTAGCCGGCGCAGATGACGAAATCGTTTATTCCGTGCGCGGAATAGATCTTCATCACGTGCCAGAGGATCGGCTTGCCGCCGATCTCGACCATGGGCTTCGGCTTAAGGTGAGTTTCTTCGCTGATCCGCGTGCCAAGCCCGCCGGCTAGAATGACTGCTTTCATGGTGTTTGAGTGCTAATGTGCAGGGAGCATTACAATGGCTCAAAGCATCTTCCCAAGCACCGGCAAGACGGTGCGCGCGCGGGACTGCCAGGTTTGGAGTTTATCGAGGCGGTTTTTCAGCGCCTTGTAGTTTTTGGCGGGAAGGCGAGACGCCTCCGCTTCCAAGGCGGTCTCGGCGGCCGCCATCCGTTGATCTTGGCGGCCAAGGTAAGGAGTGAGACGTTCACGCAGCAGAGTGCCGATAAGCTGGCGCAGCTCGGTCGTCGCCACCCAATGCGTGGCGCGTGTGGCGCCTGCGGAGAACGGAGGGCCGGAAGACCGGAGCCCCGGAGCATCGGATGAGGACGGAAAGGTGGAGGAAGAGTCCGCATCAGCTTGTCCGCGCCCTTCGCCATCGGCTTCGCGCACCGCGCCTAATTCACGGAGGGCTCGGAGGCCTTGACTGACGGAACCTTTGCTCAGACCCAACTTTTGCTCGATGTCGGCGAAAGTCGGCGGTTCCGCCGAGGCGAAGACCAATCCATAGATTTCTCCCATCGACTTGGGCAGGCCCAGCAAGACAACGAGATCGGCAAAGACCGCCACGATCTCCGCCTCGAACGGGCTCAGCGCGGCAGGAAGACCCGGTGAGGTGGAAGCGGAGGGCCGGATGGCCGACGCGCCAGAAGTCGGAAGCGCGGAACGGAGATCGGGTGGAACCTGCTCTGCGGAGACCGAAGAGGGGGGATGACGATCAAAGCTGGGAGAGCCGGAACTCACGAGTGCCTGAAGATGGAGCTCCGAGAGTGCGGACTTCAATTCATTTTGAACTGAAGGTGTCATTTTTTCACAAAAGCCTTCACGCTGACCGGCAAAAAAGCCCGGCGTGGGAGACGCCGGGCTTGCGAGCAAGGGCTTCGAAGGCGGCTAGACCTGTCCGCGATCCGGCGAGAGCTTGAACTCGCGGCGTATCGGGGCGTGAACTTTTTCACGAGCGGGCCAAGCCGCGTCGGCGACGTATTGCACACCTCGGCGCGCGTCCGCCACTTGCTTCATTTTCGCCAAGAGCTTCTGCCTCTCCTCGGAGGCCGCGGACCGTTTTCCGGAGTGTTCGCCCTTCAAGAGCGTGTATTGGTCGCTGGTCGCTTTCAGGCTGGCGAGCAATGCGGCGGGGACCTTCAGCAGCGGGTCATCCGATGCATGGCTGTGGACGTTATGCGCCACCTGCTCGAGCTTTGCGCGGCTTTTGTTGATCGCATCTCCGATATGGTAGTCTTTACGGCGCGGGTTGCCCCGGGGGTATTTCCGTTTGGCCAAGGAACGCACCTTGCCCACGAGCACGACCAAGGCCTCGCGGCAGTCGCTTTCGGTGATAGTCGACGTCTTGGTGGCGGTTTTCTTGCCCGTGGTGGAGCTGATGAGGCTTCGCGCATCCGCAATGATCGCCTCGAAGGGAGACTTGATCCGCCTCCAAGCCGGCGGCGAGGAGGGCGGGCTGATATTCCGACTTTTTCGCCGCCAAGGCGACACTTGCCGCCAAAGACACCTCATCCAGGAAGTCTTTGCGAATGTCGTCGGGAGGGTTGCGGTCGCTTTTGTCGGGAGCGTCGTCCTGCGACTCGCCCTCGACGGGATTCTTGTTGGTGGGATCCGTCCCGTCCGGCTTTTTGGTGGTGGGATCCTTCTCATTGGGATCTTGGGGAGGCACGTCTTCTGCCATACGCGATCTTTCTGTGTTAGCTTAAGTTTATTTGTCGTTGCCCCGCAGACGCCTAGCCATGTGGCCAGGAACTTGCGAGATACGCATTAACAAGTAAGTGACATTTACCCAAGCAAGACGAAAATTCCGTGCGCTATTATTTATGTGTCTACGCATTAATTCTTTGCATCCCGTGACATTTCGATGCCGCCGCGACATATTTCGACGGAGTCGCGGCGAAACATTTTTGAACGGAATTGGCTGAAAAGATGGCGGAAAACCGCCTCGCCCAAGAGCCCTCCGCGTCGGCATAGCCTCACGATGGAGACGCCAAGGGCTGCGCTAGATCGCGAAACGCCCAAGCTTCACCGCCACAGGGGCGCATCCAATAAGGAAGAACCAGAGACAGAAATCCACGGAATAGGATTGATCGAGATGACGCTTCATCGGAAACCCTAAATCCATACTAAGCCGTTAATTTTAAATCGCTTGTATTTAAATTTTTTACCGAAATCCCGCGCGAGCGCCAAAGGCGGTTCAGCTCTGAAACGTGATCGCCGCGATAGACGGTCGCGCCACCGCGCCCAATGGCTCACACCAATGGCTGCTTGCTTCCAGATTTTAGGTGGCCCGTGGATCGACATCCAAGCAGCGGACGCAGGGACGCGCCCGCCCACCCCGGAACCCAAAGTCTAAATCCGCCAAGCCGCCGGTATCAGACTTCAGCAAATGGGCGCAAGGCGCGCCGGCCACCTGCTACCGCAGGCGCGAAGCCATGGCTCTGGACGAAGGGCGCAAGGCCCGTAGTGCAACCGGAATAACGAACTGGCGATTCGACCCCAAGACGCCGATGAGAGGGACGACGAAAAGGAGCCCCACCTTGGCCAGTTGGATCTTGGAGACGGCGAGCAAGACCCCGAGTGCGCCGACCAGAAAACCTGCGGTCGCCCACCCGATGGAAAGACTGCGCCCGGCGATGCTGGTCGCGATGCCAAGGGCGATCGCAGGAAGCGCCACGCCAGGGGGGAGCACGGCGAGCAGGATGCCAAAAACGTAGGAGGCGGGAAACGGCACCTCGTTGTCGCGGGTCCGGTAAAAGAACATCTGCATGGCCAAACCGGCGATCTGGACCACGCCGTTATAGCCAATCACAAGGTTGTGGCGGGCCGCATGCCCCATGAAATCCACTTCGGCCTCTCGCAGCAGCCACACACCGAACCAAGCGCGGACCAGGTTCCACCAAACGACCGTGCAAAACCAGCTGGTGACCAGCGACCGGTCCTCAAGAAAGTTATCGATCGGCAGCAAGCGGACCCGATTGCGACAAATCCAAGCGGTGGGCCAGCACAGCAAGATGATGCCGGCCAAAAAGAAAAAGAGGTGTTGCATTGCAGCGAGCGAAGCGGGACGGGGAGGAAACGGGGATTTGACGATCACCTTACAGACTCGCCCGCTTATCACCTACCGGGAAGTTTCCCTATGCGCGAAGAGAATACCGCTTTATGCGGTTTGTCGGAAAACTGCTGGGGTTCCACGAGCGGCATGGTTGCGCATAAAGCAAAGACGGAATCAACGAAGGAGGGCGTAGCCTGCCTGCACCCGATCCGCTCTGTTGACCGAGCACGATAGGCGGTCGACAAGATGCACGGGCTTCGCTCTTTCGTTCGGTAACGCCCGCCCGTGAACACTTCTTGGGATACCCTTAAACTCGTCGCCGACCCCACCCGCCTGCGCTTGCTCGCTCTCTTGCTGCGCGAGGAGCTTTCGGTGGCCGAGCTCCAAGACATCCTCGGGATGGCCCAATCGCGCATCTCCTCCTCGCTGGCCTTGCTCCGCTCGGCGGAATTGGTGAACGACCGGCGTGATGGCAAACGCGCCTACTACAGCCTGCGTCACGATCTGCCCTCCCCCACCCTTGCGTTGCTCCGCTCCGCGACCGAAGCGGTGTCGGCGCAGCCGGAACTCGCCGCCGATCGCGCCGGCCTCGCCCGCGCCCTCGCGAAACGCCGCGCGACCCAGGAGGAATATTTCAACCTGATCGCCGGGCGGCTCGGCAAAAACTACTGCCCCGGACGCTCATGGGAGGCCATCGGTCACCTCGCGCTACGCCTTGCCCCCGCCATCGACATCGCCGACCTCGGCGCCGGGGAAGGCCTCATCTCCCAACTCCTCGCCCGCCGGGCCCGCCAGGTCTGGTGCATCGACAGCTCCCCGAAGATGGTCGAGGTGGGCAGCGCGCTCGCGGAAAAGAACGGCCTCGCCAACCTCGCCTACAAACTTGGCGACATCGAGCAGGTGCCGCTCCCCGACTCCTCGGTGGATCTCGCGATCCTGAGCCAGGCCCTGCACCACGCGCAGCACCCCCAGGCGGCGCTCGCGGAGGCCTTTCGTATTCTCCGGCCGGGCGGGCAACTGCTCGTGCTCGACCTGAAGGAACACTCTTTTGAAAAAGCCCGCGAACTCTACGCGGACCTATGGCTGGGCTTCACGGAAAACGCCCTGCACGCCTATCTCGAAAACGCGGGGTTCCAGTCGGTGGAAGTCGTGGGAGTCGCTCGTGAACCAGAGCCGCCGCACTTCGAGACGCTCCTTGCCAGCGGCCGAAAGCCGGGAGGGACGGATTGACCGGAGGTCCCGAAGACGAAGGTCCGGAAGGCCGGACCGCGGAGGGTCGGAAGACGGAAGGCGGAGGACCGGAAGACGGAGGGCCGGAGAATTTGGTTCCCCATCGCTGCCATGTGATCAGATCGTAAGCGCGTGTGCTCGCGACCTTCGTCGGGCCCTGTGGTTCGCGGCCCTCCTATCCCTTCCGTCCTCCGACCTCCGGCCCTCCGGCCTTCCACCGTCTTCCGTCCTCCGGCTTCCGTCTTCCCGGCCTCCAATCTTCCTCCGCGACTCTCGTTTTTAGACGTGCCCAGCCGCAAAATCCGTGGTTAACCCACTCCCTTTTTCAACCCCACCTCTTATCTCCTATGGGACGCCAATGGCTTCACGCGAAACGCGCGATCGTTAACAACAAGAAGGGCCAGATCGTCGGCAAACTGGTGAAGGAAATCACCGTCGCCGCGAAACTCGGCGGTGGCGACGTCCACGCCAACGCCCGCCTTTTCGCCGCCGTGGAAAAGGCCAAAAAAGCCTCCGTCACCCGCGATGTGATCGAACGCGCCATCCACAAGGGCGCCGGCACGGGCGGCGAAAAGATCGACCTCACCGCGGTCACCTTCGAGGGCTATGCCCCGCACAAAGTCCCCGTCGTCGTCGAGTGCTTCACCGACAACGTCCAACGCCTCGCACCCGAAATGCGCGTGCTCTTCAAAAAGGGCATCCTTGGGACCACCGGCTCCAACAAGTTCCTTTTCGACCACTCCGGCATCGTCGAGGCCTACACCTCCGCGGCGGGCGCCGATCTCGAAGCCGCCGCGATCGAGGCGGGCGCGAACGACTTCTCCCCGCTCACGCATGCCGAGAACGACGACATCCCGGCCGAGGGCGTCACCGGAGCGCGTTTCCTGTGCGACCTCACCGCCATCCACGCCGTCGCGACTTGGCTCAAGTCCAATGGCTGGACCGTCGTCACCTCCGAAATGGGCTATCTCGCCAAGCAGTATCCGGAACTCAATGACGAGCAGCGTAACGAGGTCGGCGAGTTTCTCCACGCGCTCGAGGACAACGACGACGTGCAACGCGTCTGGGCGGCCTTCCGCTAAAACATTCCTCCCCGGCGACCGCGCATGCGCGGCGCCTCGCCATTCCCTTCCGCTCCACGCGGCCGGCCTTCCGCCGGCCGCGTTTTCTTTTTTCGGTCGGGCTCGACCGACGAGCCTCCCGTCTATTGCGGCTCCTCGCGGAGATCCGAGCGATAGGTCGCCGCACCATCGAAGGCCCAGGCGCGACGCGCGCCGCGCAGGCGAGGGTCTCCCGTGCTGGAAGGATCGCCAGGCGAGGTCCGCAGCAACTGCACCTGCTCGAAACGCGCCTGGGTGAGCTCGTCCGCCAAGGCGCTGTTGGCCGCCAATCCCGCCTGCGTGTCGGCCAGCGCGAGGGTGTGAGTGACGCCGATCTGACGCCACTCGCTCCCGTTGCTCGAATAGTAGCCCGAGTAGGAGTTCCCCACCCGGCGCAACTTCACCCACACCGGTTGCTTGGCCGCGGAAATGGTGGTGGCGCCGCCATTCGTCCCCGCGGCGTCGCGCCAGCGCAGGGAAACTCCGCCACCCGGCGTGGCGATGACGGAGACGTGACGGGCTCCCGGGCCCGTGCCTTCGCGAACCATCACTCCCGCGGCGGAATCGGACCGCGTCTCCACCAAGGGGTCGACGTTGCGCTGCACCGCCACGCGCGCCACAAGATCGAAGTCGCCCGAAATGGATTGGTGCACGAAGCGAAAAGCGTCGTTCGACGCGCCGCCGATCGAAGTCCCGCCTCCCCAGACGTAGAACACGCCCGACTCGTCGATCGCGTCGGCGCCGAGATTGCCTACCGAGCCGACATCGGTGCGCGTCCAGATGCCGGGCACTGGGCGCAGAGATTTGCCCGAGATGATGGCGTCGCGAATGCGCGTGGCGATGATGCGATGCCCCTCGTCGTTGGGGTGGATGCCATCGGGGAACAGGCTCTGGAGCGTATCGAGAAAGGGCGTGTGGAGATCGATAACCGGGAGCCCGCGCTGGCGGGCCGCCTCGAGGATGCGCGGGATGACCTCGTTGGCTATGATCGAGCCGCGGATATCTCCAGGAAGTTCGTCGGCGGGAGGAGGCAGGCAGGGATAGACGTCCGGCCCGGCGGGCAAGGCCCGGTAGGTGTCGATGAGCGAAAGGTAGTCGGCCACGAACTCATCACGGTAGACCCAGTTGCTCGGCTTGGAATCGTTGGTCCCGAGGAGAATGGTGATGATGTCGGGATTCGCCTGCACCGTGTTGGTGACGCCTTGGGTGTTAAAATAGGAGGGTTGCCCCTTCTTCAGCAAAGTGGCGCCACTGACGCCGTCGCGCTGGACGGTGTAGTTGGAGCCCAGGAGACCGGCGAGGACGGGCGCGTAGGAGCGGATGTTTCCATCCGACGAACCGGCTCCGTAAGTGATGCTATCGCCATTCGCGAAGATCTTCACCTGCGCCGAAGCGCGAGGAGCGGAGATGCCCACCGCGAGCGCCGCGGCCAATAGACCCAAGGCGCGGCGGGCATGGAGAGCGTTTGGAAGGAAGCGTGAAAAGAGGCGGCGGTGGATCGTCATACGTCGCAAGGAATCGTGGACAAAAGGTAGCGACCGCCGGGGGCTCGAAAAATGGAGCCGTTTCCGCCCCGGGGCTACGGTGAAGGTCCGGTTTTGGCCGCGCGTGCTTGCCGGACGGCGCGAGCGCCTTCGCTGAGGGATGCGCGCGGCGCCGCCGACGCGTTTCTCAACACCATCCCAACCCGCCCTGTCCTTCATTCCATGAACTCCACCGACTCCCAAAATCTATCCGGCAAACGCGTCGCCATCCTCTGCACCGACGGCTTCGAAGAAAGTGAACTACTCAAACCACGCGCGGCCTTGCAGGAGGCCGGCGCCGAAACGATCCTGGTCTCACCCCAGCGCGTGAGCGTGAAGAGCTGGACCGGCGATGGATTCGGCCAATCGATCCCGGTCGATCTGTCACTCGATGCCGCCAACGCGGAAAGTTTCGACGCCTTGCTTCTCCCCGGTGGCGTGATCAACCCCGATCGCCTGCGGACCGAGCCCGCCGCCGTGGAGTTTGTCCGCGCATTCTTCGACTCCGGAAAGCCGGTGGCCGCGATCTGCCACGGGCCGCAGATCCTGATCGAAGCCGACGTGGTGACCGGCCGACGGCTCACCTCGTATCAATCGATCCGTCGCGATCTCATCAACGCGGGTGCCACATGGGTGGACGAGGAAGTCGTCGTGGACAACGGCCTCGTGACGAGCCGTCGACCGAGCGATATCCCCGCGTTTAACCGAAAACTGGTCGAGGAAATCGCCGAGGGCGTCCATGCGGGACAGCACGCGTGAGCGGCTCAGCGGAAGCCACTCTCTTTCAGCATCCAAGGTGGACGGGCGCGGGGACGCGCCCGTCCACCTAAAGTTACTTCCGGGCCTCCAGCCTCCGGCTTCCGATCATCCGTCTTCCGTCGCTTCGCATCACGGGGCGTGCGTGACGGCGAAATAGACCAGAAAGCCCAAGCCGATGAGGAGGAAGACGACCACGCCGGCGGCGACCGCGAAATTCACCTTCGTGTCGGGTTTACTGGCGTCGACCAGCTTGTCGGGACTGGGAGGATTTTCGTCGAAGCCCATGCCGCATCTTTTCACAGCGCGACGCGGCGCGCCCTCCGTGCGAGCTCCGCCGCCCGGATGGGCAAATCGCCGATTTTACGCGGAGCGCCGGGGGGGCTCCACTTAGGTCA
>CBIHRE010000017.1:0-19965 GCA_966212385.1 uncultured Akkermansia sp.
GGGGGGGGGCGGGGGGGGCGGCCGGGGGGGGGGGCGCCCCGCCGCGGGGGCCCCCCCGACACGGAGGGGATTCGAACGGGCTCGCGTCTTAGCGGCGGCGACGGCGCGAAGCGACGAAGCCGGCCGCCGCGAGACCGGCCAAGGCCGCCATCGAGGCGGGCTCGGGAACCGCGGAGGCGACGAGCGAGAGCTCGGTGCCGCTCAACGAAAGCGCGGCGTTGACGCCGGAGACGTTGAGGTTGGCGATGCTGAAGTCGGAACCGAGCAGCGTGCCGGTGATGCTCGAGAAGCTTAGCAGCTTATAGGTTCCGGCCGACGAGACGGTGAAGCCGCCGAAGTCGACCGTGTATCCAGAAAGATCCGACGACTCGGTGAAGCCTCCGCTCAGGGCGAGGAAGGCGGTGCCGTTGTCGATGGAGCGGCCGGTGAGATCGAAGGCGAGCTTCGCCGAGGCGCTGGTGAGGGCGAGAGACGGAGCGGCGGCGGAGAAGGTCTTCAGATCGAGCGTGCCGGCGCCGAGGGAAACGGCGCTGCCGGAAGCAAGGGCGTTGTTGGCGCCAAGGGCCAGCGTGCCGCCGTTGATCGTGGTGGTTCCGGTGAAGGTGTTGGACGCGTTGGAGAGCGTGAGCGTGCCCGTGCCGCTCTTAGTGAGACCGCCGGCGAGGCCGACGCCGTTGGCGTTGGCGATGGCTCCGCTGATGGTCACGTTGCCCGTGCCGCCGATGGTGAGAGTGCGGGCGGTCCCGACTGCCTCGCTCAGGAACACGTTACCGGAGAACGTGGTGTTCGCGGTGTTGTTGACGGTAACCGTGCGACTATTACCGGAATTGGTGGCGTTCCCGCTGAAGGTGATATCATTCGCGCCACCAATCGTGAAGTTGCCATTGGCGACGAGCGGATTGGCGATGCTTCGAGCTCCGCCGCTTGCAGAAACAGTTCCCGCGTTCATCTGCAAGACGGTGCCTGTAAGCGTATTGCTCGCGTTTCTGGCGCCAAGCGCGTTGTCGTTGCCGACCGCCAGGGTTCCGTTGCCGGCGTTGAAGATAAACGTCAGCGGAACGCCGGCGCCACTATTGTTATACAACGTGTTGTTACCATTGATGGTAAGAGTGCCGGTAGTGTTTCCCGCAATGGTCAACGCCGATGAATTCGTGGCGTTGCCACCGAAGGTGGACAGCGTGCCGTTCGCGTTACCCGCGCCGCCTAGGCTGTTAATGACAAGGTTGCCTTGGCTGATGTTCACGGTGGCCGACACTGGCGTGCCGCCGGCGGGTTTGTCGCTTACGCCAAATTTGGAGAAGGTCGTGGTTCCGCTGGCCGAGGAATTGGTAAGGGCCGTGGTGCGATTTCCCGAAAGGTAGATCGTCGTGGTTTTGAAATCTACCAAGTCAGTGTTGGTAAGGGTGATATTAACCGTCGAATTCAGGGATGCCAATTTGATGGATCCGAGGTTGATGATGGTGCCGGTCACGCCCGGGGAAATGGTGAGACCGTCGCCGATCGCCTGCGGTGTAAGGGAAAGCTGCCCGGTGGTGGATCCATTGCCGATCGTATAGCCGCTCGTGGCGACCTGCATACTGGAGGTGGTCACCGCTGTCGTGAGTCCCACTGTTCCCGCCGCACCGCCAAAAACCGCCAAGTCAGTGGTCGCGCTCAGAGTAACATCGCTTGTTCCGTTGGACCAGTTGGCGGTGGCGGTGGCCCAAGTTCCATTTCCGCCCGAACCTGTTCCGAACGTGGCGCCGGGATCCCAATAACGGGTATTAGTGGCGGCGGAGACAGACTGGACCGAGGCGAGGAGGGCGAGGACGAGCGATGCCGACGCGAGGCGGCTTCGCGGCTGGATGCGCGAGGAGGAGTGCTTCATGGGATTGGGGGCGGGATCGATCCGGAGAGATCGGGCGGGGATGCGCCGGGAAAATCATCCTTCCTGTCAGATTTCGAAATGGCCCGTCTGCTCACATTGTTGCGCAACGTCCGGGTTTTTTGTGCGCATTGTTGCGCGCGACTCAACAGGGCCCCTCCGGTCGGTGCGCGTGCGGGCGCGGTCAGGGTTTGGCCGTGACGCGAAGGCGCGCGAAGAAGCGCGGTGCGACGCCAGGAAAGGTCACGCTCACGTGCTCGGTGTCGGCGTCGAGCGGGGTCGTGGCGATGCTCACGCCATCCGCGCCGGAGACGGCGGGCGTCCATGCCACGAGGTCGGTCGAATACTCCGCCACGACGACGTAGTCGGCGAGCGCGACGGTTTTCAGGTCGTAGTTGAAAGCGAATACAGATCCATCGCGCGCCAGCCGCGGCATGGGCGTGGAACCGGACCTCGCGGGGTCTCCGCCGAGGACGAATTTGAGCAGGTTGGGCACGCCGTCGCCGGAAGGGGACGCGGTAGGCGCGCCGGCGCTTGTGGTCGGATCGAGTCCGTTGCCCAAGGCCCAGGACTGATAAGGGGTGAGCACGGCCACCACCGCGGCGGTGCTGGAAACGCTGCCGCCGGTGTTGGTGGCGACGACGGTGTAGCTGCCGGCGTCGGCCAAGCTCGCCGAAGCCACCGCGTAGGTTGTCCCGGTCGCTCCGGAAATCGCGAGGGCGCCGCGATACCACTGGAACGAGGGCGCGGGCGTGCCATCGGCGGCCGCGGTCAGCGTGAAGGCGGAGCCGCGCGTCAAGGTGCGTCCGGCGGGCTGAAGCGTGAAGGAAGGCGCGACGACGAGTTCCGGCACGGTGTAGTCGACGGCCAGAGAGCTGAGCACGATCTTCGGCGGCGAGCCGTTCGTGGTCCGCGCGCCGATGGCGAGGCTGTCGAAGGAGGACGTGACGGCGGAGGGAAGCGCGAGCGCGTCGGTGGTGACGCCCGAAGCGTTGAAGAGCGTGGCTCCGGCGGTGCCCGCGCCTTCGTGGAGACGGTATGAGATCGTGAATTGGTCGGCGGCGCTGCGGGCGATCTGGTAGACAAGCGTGTAAACGGTGTCGTTCACGGGCGACACCGAGGTCGCGGAGTTTGTCAGGGTCCCCACGGGCACGCCGGCCGGCTGGCCATAGGATGCCGTGCTGGAGCCGGGGATGACGAGATCCTGGGTGCGATTGGTGATGCTGCCTTCGCCGGTGGTCTGGGGAAGACGGGTGACGACGGAGGCGGCGGTGCTGCCGTGGGCAAGGAGGGCGCGGTAGCCGGTCCATCGGCGCACGCCGCCATCGATACCATCGGTGCCGCCGATGAGCGTGGCGGACGTGCCGGAGTGATGGATCGTGTGCGGAAGCGAGCCGCCGGAATTGAAGAGTCCGACGCCGAGATTGATGTTGTTGGAGGTCGTCAAAGTCGCGGTGACGCGCAGGACGCTGCCCACTTGGGAGAGGCTGAGCGGGGAGGCGGCGAAGACCGTCGCGGCCTGGTAGTTCGCGGCGGACGAGCCGGAATTGAGCGCCAGGGTGAAGGGCCGCGTTTCGATGACGGAGCCGGTGGAGGGGTCGTCGCCGACGTTGGAATTCGTCGCCAGTTTGCTGGCCATGACATACCAGTTCGTGCGGCTGGCGGTGACGACGGGCGACGCGGCGTGGATGGTGTCTTGCGCGAAATTTGTCTCGAACACGCGGCCGCCGGTCTGGGTGGTGACGGCGAGGGTGACGGTATCGGAGCTCGCGGAGCCGTAGGCGTTGGTGACGACGACGTGATAGGCGCCCGAATCCGCGACGGACGCGGCTGCAAGCGTGAACGTGGCGGCGGTGGCGCCGGCGAGGAGCGTCTCGCCGCGATACCATTGATAGCTCAGCGAGGGCGATCCGGCGGCGACCACGGTGAAGGAGGCGCTCGCGCCCGCGGTGACGGCGAGCGAGGTCGGCTGGCTGGTGATGGCGGGCGGCTGGGCGACCAGCGTGATGGTGGCGGATTCGGAGCGCGTGGCGCCGTAGTCGTTGGCCACTACAACGCGGTAGTCGCCCGCGTCGGGGGCGGCCGCGCCGGCGATAGCAAGGGTGGCGGCGGTGGCGCCGGCCAGAAGGGTTTCGCCACGATACCATTGGTAGGCGAGCGTTCCCGGGCCCGAGGCCGCGACGGACAAAGTGAAGGACGCGCCGAGGGCGATGGTCTGCGATTGGGGCTGGGTGGAGATGACCGGGACGGGATACGCGGGGGCGGCGAGTTCGTTGAGATAAAGCTCGAGCTGCGTGTAGCCGGTGGCGGAGTCGACGAGGTTGCGGTCCGACGCGAGATTGGGGTCAAGGCCATGGGCGCTTTCCCAAGCGTCGGGCATGCCGTCCTTGTCGGAGTCGGTCGGGGCGGGGGCGGACGCGAGCGCAGGCCATCCGCCGACGTCGGACTGGGAATCGATGATGCCCGGATAGTTGTTCTTCGATCCGTAGTAGGTGACGGTGCCGGAGGCGACCTCGCCGGCGATGCGCGTATCGATCGTGTCGCGCGCGGGCAGGCGGCAACCGGCATAGGCTAGCACCAGCGGGTAGGCGTCTTGGGCCGACTGCGTGACGACCGGAGCGACGACAAAAGGAGTGTCGGCGCGGATCGTCGGGTAGAGCGAAGATGAGATGACTTGAACGCCGCCGTTCCAATTGTTGGCGGTGACGGTGCTGCTGGCGGTGGTCCAGTTGCCGGCCACGTGAAAGAGGCTGTAGGTGGCGCCGGTGGAGGCGGTATTGGGGGTCGGGTCGAGGATGCGGTAACGGCTGGCTCCGGTGCCGGTGGCGGGACCGTTTTTGTAGACGTTGTTCACCATGTTGTGGCGGGCGGGCAGACCGGTGTCCGTCGGTTCGCCGCCGTAGGTGGAGTTGCCGCGCCAATTGTAGATCACGTTGTTGCGCATATCCACGAGCTCGCCGTCGGTGCCGTGGGTGCGGGCGCCGTTGAAGCGGGGATTACGGCTGTCGTGGTGAGCGAGAAGGTTGTGGTGAAAACTCGCGCCGAGGCCGCCCCAGATGCCGCCGTAGCCGTGGGCGCCTTTGGTGTGCACCGAGTCGCGGAGGCTTTCGGTCGCAAAACACCACTGCATGGTGAAGTTGGTGTTGTCGTAGGCGGAGGCGGTTTCGTCGACGGACCAGGAAAAACTGCAGTGGTCGACGATGACGTTGGTGGCGTAGCGGCACACGAAGGCGTCGTCCTCGACGAGCATCGTGTCGCCGAGGCGCGAGCGCAGGAAACGGATGACCACGTTGGAGGCGTTGCTCGGATTAAGCGGGTAGCGCGCGAGGCAGATGCCTTGGCCGGGTGCGGTTTGCCCGGCGAGGGTGAGATTGCCCTGCGTGATCCGGAGCGTGGAGTTGAGGTAGATCGTTCCGGAAACCGCGAAGACGACGGTGCGCGGCGTGGCGGCGCTGCGATTGGCGACGGCGTCGCGCAGCGAGCCGGGACCGGAGTCGTGGCGATTGGTGACGGTGTTAACTTCGCCGCCCCGTCCCCCGCTGGCGAAGCGGGCGAACCCCTCGGCACCGGGGAACGCGAGAGTCTGGGCGCGGGCCGAAACGGACAAGACGAGCGCAAAAGCCACAAACGCGGCGACGCGACACGCACGGAGGAGTGCCGGGAAAAAATGCAGGGAGCGCAGGTGCGCGCGCGGAGACAGCGCCATGGGGAACAAAGGGGATCGGGGTGATACGACCTTCCGCACGATAGCGGGGGACATCCCGATTCTCCCAAGATCGCTCCCGATGGAAAAACCGTAGCGGCGCGCATCGTTGAGTGAGCGCGCGCCCATGATGCCGGACTCACCGGCACAATCCAGGCACAAGATGCTATCGGTAAATTAGATGGCTACTTTTTTGCGCACAAAACCATGAGGACGCTGATATCCGCCGGGTTAACACCACTGATCCGGCTGGCTTGGCCCAAGGTGACCGGGCGAGCGGCCGCGCGCTTCGCTCGGCTTTCGGCGCGGAGTCCGCGCACGGTCGAATAATCCAGGTCTGTTGGAAGCTTGATCTTCTCGATGTCGGCCAGCTTGGCGACTTGGCGCTCTTCCCGGGCGAGATAGCCGGCATAGGTCACCCGGTAGTGAATTTCGGCAAGATCCGCAGCGGAGAGCGCGGACAATTCGGGGAGATACGCGCGAAGCGCACTCCAAGGATCAGCCGTTTCCCGGTCGCCCTGCCCCTCCCCCGCCCTTCCCGATGAATCGACGTTCGGTGCCTCGCTTTGGCCGCATTCGCCGCGTTCCGACGGCTTGGGATGCGCGCTATGGATCCGTCGCAGATGATCGGCCCATGTGCCGACACCCAATCCGGCGGCCGCCGGAAGCCGTGTCTGTTCCAAGCGCGCGATCCATTCGCCAATACGCGCCGCCTTTGCCTCGATCCGGGCGAGCCGGCTCGGGGACAACAAACCGCAGACCCGGGCATGGTTCAGGAGGCGAAGCTCGGCGCTTCCATGGTTGAAGAGTAGACGATGCTCGGCGCGGCTGGTGAACATCCGATAAGGCTCACGGGTGCCTTTCGTGACGAGGTCGTCGATCAACACACCGATGTAAGCCTCATGCCGCGCGATCACCAAAGGCGGCTCTCCCCTACCCTTCCGGGCCGCGTTCACGCCGGCGATGAGGCCTTGGCAGGCCGCTTCCTCGTAGCCGGAGGTGCCGTTTATCTGACCGGCGAAAAAGAGATTCTCGACCTTGCGCGACTCCAGCGAAGGGAAGAGCTGCGTCGGAGGAGCGAAGTCATATTCGACCGCGTAAGCAGGCCGAAGCAGTTCCGCCTTCTCCAAACCAGGCACGCTTCGAACCAAGTCCACTTGGATCGCAAAGGGCAGAGAGGTGGAGAGCCCATTGATGTAAAATTCGTTGGTCGCCCTACCCTCCGGCTCCAAGAAGAGCTGATGCCTCGGCTTATCGGCGAAGCGCACGAATTTGTCTTCGATCGAGGGACAATAACGAGGTCCGACGCCCTCGATCTCGCCGGAATACATCGCCGATAGATGCAGGTTATCTCGCACCAGCTGGGCGGTGCGTTCGGTCGTATAGGTTATCCAGCACGGCACCTGCGCACGTCCCGGGTCCCAACCGAGCCGCTCCTCCCGCAAGGCGGCGGGACGGGCTGCCTCCGCCGAAGAGGCGGCGAGCGCATGTTCCACGTGGAACAAAGGCTCCGGGTCGCGAGTATCATGGAAGGCAAACAAGGTCGGAACCGAGTCCCCATGCTGGGGCTCCATTTTGGAAAAATCGATGGAGCGGCCAAGAATACGCGGCGGAGTTCCGGTTTTCAGCCGCTGTAATTCGATCCCGGCTTCTAGGAAACTTGCCGAAAGGGTCTTGGCCGAAAAATCCCCAAGTCGCCCGCCCTCGTTTTTATTCTGCCCGATATGCATCAGACCGCGGAGGAAGGTGCCGGTCGTGACCACCACAGTTCGCGCGTGAAAATCGAGGTCCAGATTCGTTCTTACTCCAACAACCCGTCGCGCGCCATTCGAACCACCCTCGAAAATCAGGCCCGTCACCGTCGCTTGGAAAAGACGAAGATTCGGCTGCAACTCCAAGGTGTGCTTCAGCCGGAATTGGTAAGCCTTCTTGTCACATTGAGCGCGGGGCGACTGCACCGCCGGTCCCTTCGATTCATTTAACAATCGAAACTGAATCCCCGTGAGGTCCGTGTTGATCGCCATCTCGCCGCCCAGCGCATCGATCTCACGGACGATCTGCCCTTTGGCCTGACCGCCGATGGCCGGGTTGCAGGACATCTGAGCCACCGTATCCAAATTGCCCGTCAACAGAAGCGTGCTGGCTCCCGTGCGAGCAGCAGCAAGCGCGGCTTCACATCCGGCATGGCCGGCACCACAGACGATCACATCGTAAGTTTCCCCGAGAGGCATGAGCGGTAGAAGCCAAAGGCAAACACCAGCAAGGCAAGGCCCGGGGAAAAGAATTTATGCCCAGCCAGACAGCGGGGACAGGCGGGAGGCCGCCTTATTTCCCGATGCAGAAAGTCGCAAAAAGCGAGTCCAGCATCCGCTCGTTATCGATGCGTCCGGCGATCTCACCCAAGGCATCCATGGCCCCGCGCAGGTCCGCCGAAACCAGCTCGATCGCCTTGGGCGGAGAGGCTTCGAGCCCCTCCAAGGACGCCCGCAGCGCCACTTCAGCCCGGCGCAACGCGTCGGCGTGGCGCGCGTTCACCGCCAGATGTTCTTCTTGCGCCAAAGCCGGCGCCAAGGAATCCGCTCGGGCGACAATGGAGGCCCTAAGCTCGTCCAGACCCGCGCCGGTGCGGGCCGAGACATAAATTTGCGGCAGGAGCGAAGCCACCAAGGGCGGGTCAGGCAAAAGATCGACCTTATTGAGAACCAAGAGGGTATTATCTGGACGGAGGAGGGCCTTCGTTTCCGGCGACAGAGTGGGGAGGGCCGCCGTGGCGTCGCTCACCCAGAGCACGAGATCGGCCTCGGCCAGGCGCTCCAAGGTCTTGGCGATACCCATGCGCTCGATCTCACCCGGCGCCGGATTCAGGCCGGCGGTGTCTATAAGCCGCAAAAGGTGCGGTCCCACCTGCAGAGGCTCCTCCAAAAAGTCGCGGGTCGTGCCTGGCTCCGCACTGACCAAAGCGCGATCACGCCCGACCAAGGCGTTCAGAAGGCTGCTCTTGCCCGCGTTGGGTGCGCCCAGCAGCACGGTCTTCAGCCCATCGCGCAACAAGTCGCCGTAGCGATGAGTGGCCAAAAGCCGATTTGTTCCACGTAGAACATCAGCCACGGCTTGGACCACGAGGCTTCGATCTTCGGTCGGGAGATCCTCGTCGGGGAAATCGATGTAGGCTTCGATGCGAGCCAAGGTGGCCAAGAGCTGGTCGATCAAGCCCGCCAAGTGGCGTCCGAGCGCTCCCGCGAGCTGCCGCTGCGCCGCCATGAGAGCACGCTCACTACGCGCGTGGATCAAATCCATCACCGCCTCGGCTTGGGTTAGCTCGATTCGCCCCGCCAAGAACGCCCGCCGGGTGAACTCCCCCGGCTCGGCCGCGCGACAGCCGCGTTCAAAGAGATCCGCCAAGATTAGCTGCACGATCAAGGGGTTCCCATGGGGCGTGAGCTCCAGCGTGTCCTCGCCAGTGGCGGTCCGCGGCCCCGGAAAAAAAGTCCAAACCAAGTCGTCCAAAACACGTCCGTCGGCCGAGCGGTAGCGAGCATGGGTAGGGCGGCGCTCGGGCAGGGTAGGGGAGGCCGAACCGAAAATATCTCGCGCCAGCGTCCGGCAATCGGGACCGCTGATACGGATCAAGGCCAAGGCGGAGGTTCCCGTCGGGGTGGCTAAGGCGGCAATCGTGTCGGACATCTTTGCTCCCAGTTAGAAAGGGCTAGGCCGTGCGCGGCGAAAGCAAGGATGCCTTGGCTTGCTCCAGCGGGATCGCATGCCGCCGTCGGTCCAAGAAAATGTTCACCTCGCGGTAGCCTACGGATTCCAAGGTCTCCAAAGCCTCCAAGTAACGGTCGCCCACGCGCTCCGGCCGGTGCGCATCGGCCCCGAGCACGACCGGGATTTCGCGAGCCTTCATCAATCGGAGTTGCGCGCGACCAGGGTTCATTTCGCGAACGGCCTTGAGCATGCCGCTAGTGTTCAGTTCCATCGCCACGCCCGCGGCGGCGATCCTATCCAAGGCACCTTCAATAAAGGGCTGTATGCGAGGGAAATGCCAATCCAGAGGCGATTCGTTTTTGATCAAATCGGGATGTGCCAAGGTATCGAAAAGCCCCGACTCGGCCGCTTGGGCAAGGTGCTCATAATAGGTTTGTTGATAGGCAAAAACATCTCCGGCGAAAAATCGCTCACGGTAGAAACTCATTTGGTAATGCACGCTGCCCAAAACGTGATGCAGGGGGGCCCGCCGGTGCAGCTTCTCCAGCCAAGGTTCCACGCCGGGAAAGTAATCGCTTTCCAGCCCGAGACGCACGTCCAGCCGCCCGGCGTAGGCCTCGCGCGCACGGTCCACCATCGCGACATAGGTGTCGAACTCCGCATCGCTCATCCGCACGTCCGCGGACCAGCCGTTGGGAAGGGGGGCGTGGCAGGTGAAGATGATCCCTCGCAGGCCGCGCAGCAGCGCCATCGCGCAATAATCCTCCGGATCGCCGACCGCGTGTTTGCAGAGCGGCGTGTGGCAATGGGACTCGTAGAGGATCGGCGCGGTCGGTTCGGGCATGGGCGGCCGGAAAGATGGGCCGCCGAGGCGCCCCGGCGCAAACCGAAGCGCCGGATAACACGACCTGCGGCTCAACGCGCCCGCACCAGCAGCAACGCGCGGTCGTCGTGCCGGGGGGCCAGGGTGCAGAATTGCCGCAGGTAGCGGTCCACGCGCCGCAGGATATCGGCGAGCGGCTCCTTTTGGTGGCGGCGCAGGCTGTCGGCCAGGCGATCACGGCCGAACTCCTCGCCGGCCGCGTTGCAGGCCTCGTTCACGCCGTCCGTATAGAGGGCGAGCAGATCCCCCGCGGAGAGCACCACGCGCCCCTCGTCGAGCGTCGCCTCGAAAAGCTCGTCGGGCGCCATGCCCAGCGCCATGCCGCCGTCCCCGAGGAGCACCGGCGCGCCGCCCGCCTCGCGGAGCAAGAGCGCCGGCTCGTGCCCGGCCCGGCAGAAACGCAGCGCCAGTGTATCCAAATTAAGGATACCATAGAAAAGCGTGATATACATGCCCGGAGGCATGTCGGGCTGGAGCGCGCGGTTCACCCGGCGCAGGACGGCCGCGGGCGAGAGCTCGCCGGGCGCGCAAAGACGCAGGCTCGCGCGGCAGGCCGCCATCATCAACGCGGCCGGGGCGCCCTTGCCGGAGACGTCGGCGATGACGAAGCCGTGGTGCCTCTCGTCCACCGGCAGCACGTCGTAGTAGTCGCCGCCGAGCTGTTGCGAGGGCTGCGACAAGACCTCCACGTCGATGCGTCCGAGCGGGGGAAAGCGGCTGGGCAGGAGGTGCTGCTGCACGTCGCGGGCGAGGGCGAGCTCGCGCTCCTGCGCCTCGCGGGCGCCGGCCTCGGCGGCCTTGCGCGCGGTGACGTCGGAGATGAGGCCCTCGTGGTGGGTGACCTCGCCCTTGTCGTTCATCCGCACGATCGTGTGGTCGTCCACCCAGCGCACCGAGCCGTCGGCGCATTGGATGCGATATTCTTGGTTGTATTCGCGGTGGCCGGCGGCGGCGTGGGCGTCGACCTCGGCTCCCACACGTTCGCGGTCGTCGGGATGCGTGATATCGCGGAAACTCAGCCGTCGCGTGGTGAGATCTTCGGGGGTGTAGCCGAACTGCCGGATGCTTGCGGAGACGAACTCCACCGGCCAGCTGCCACCCTCGGCCCGCCAGAGCACGACGACGGAGGGCGAACGGTCGACGATGCGCGCCATCTCCTCGAGCCGGGCAAGCGCCGTGCGGAGTTCCTGCTGCGCCTGGCGACGGATCGAGATATCACGCCCGACGCCGAAAAACGCGCGCCGCTTGTCGCGGTCGGTGTAGGCGGAGCCGGTCGAAGCGTGCCAGATCCAGCGCCCCTCGCGGTGGCGGGTGCGATACTCGATCCCCTCGCCGTCGCCGCCGGTGGCGAGCGTGCGCGCGAAAAAAGAATCCCACAACCCGACGTCGTCCGGATGAATGAAATCGCGGAAGGGGGTGCCGATCACCTCGTCCACCGGGTGGCCGAGTTTTGCGGTCCATGCCTGCGACACGAATTTCACCCGGCCCTCGGGAGTGAGCGCGTAAAGGATCTCGCTGGCGGTCTGGATGTAGGTGCGCCAGCGCGCCTCCGTCCGACGAAGCTCGTCCTCCGCGAAACGTCGCGCGGTGATGTCCTCGAGCATCGCGAAATGATGCGTGACCCGCCCGCTGCCGGGCGCGCGCACGACGACCACCGTGAGAATGCCCCAGACAATGCGACCGTCGGGATGCAGATAGCGTTTCTCCAGGACGAAGGAGTCGCGCTTGCCGGCATAGACCTCGGTGTTCAGCTCGTCCTGGCGTTTCCAATCGTCGGGGTGGGTGACGCGCTGGACATTGCGGATGTCGGCCGCCTCCTCGGGGTTGAGACCGATCAATTCGCAGAAGCGGCGGTTGACGTGATTGACACCCGCGTTGCCGTGTTCGTCCACCTCGCGCCAGCTGAGGCCGATCGGCGAGTGGTCGAACAAAAGCTGAAGCTCGCGCGTCTTTTGCGTGAGTTGACGTTCGACACTGATCAACCGGGTGACATCGGTGCGAACGGAGAGGTAGCCGAGGCGCCGCCCGCCAAGCCCGAGCAGGGGAATGATCGTCGAGTGGACCCAATACAGCGCTCCGTCCTTGGAGCGGTTGCAGATGGTGCCTTTCCAGATCTCGCCCGAGCTGATCGTTTGCCAAAGCCCGACGTAGAACGAATCGGGATGTTGTCCTGATTTCAGGATTCGATGCGTCTGCCCGATCAGCTCCGTTTCGGAGTAGCCTGAGATCTCGCAGAAGCTGCGGTTGACGTAACGGATGACGCCCTCGGGGTCGGTGAGCGCGACGATGGCGTGGTCGTCGAGCCCTTGGCGAAGCCACGCGAGCAACATGGGCTCGTAGGCGTCGAGAGTGCTGTCCAGCGACATCGCGTTGGCGTCGGGCATGGTTTTGGGAGCGCCTAGGAAACACGCCGCCGGGCCGGGCTCAACCCTTGAGCGCGCCGGCCGCGATGCCTCCCACCAGTTGCCGTTGCAGCAGCGCGTAGACCAGCAGGATCGGCAGCGTCACCACCACGAGGCCCGCGAAGAGCCGCGCCTGGTCGCCGCCATACTGCGCCGTGATGGCGAGATTCGCGAGGCCCAGAGGCAAGGTGCGCGCGTCACCCGCGCCGCCGCCCACGAGCATGAACGCGAAGAAGTATTCCTTCCAGATGCCGATGAACTGGAAGATCGCGACCGTCGCCAAACCCGGCCGCGCGAGCGGCAGCATGACCCGGTAAAACGCGGCGAATTCCCCGCACCCGTCCACGACCGCCGCCTCGTAGAGCGCGCGCGGCAGACCGCGGAAAAAACCGGCGAGAATAAAAACCGCGAAGGGCAGGCCGTTCGCGGCGTAGACGAGGACGAGACCCAGCCGGGAATCGAGCAGCCCCAGCGCGCGCAGCTCGAAAAACAGCGGCACCATCGCGAGCTGCGCCGGGATCATGAGGCCGGCGAGGAACAAGGCGTAGGCCGCGCGCCCGAGCGGCAGGCGAAAGCGCGCCAGCGCGTAGGCCGCCGGCGCCGCGAGCGCGAGGATGAGCGCGACGGAAGCGCTCGTGACGAAAGCGGAGTTGAGAAAATAATCGCCCAACCGCGCACCTTCCCAAGCGCGGACATAGGCGCCGGCGTCCGCCTCCGCCCAGGTCGGAGGTGTGAGCGGATCACGCAGGATCGCCGTGTCGGATTTCAGCGAAGAGTAGGCGACCCACACCATCGGCAGGATCGTCCACGCCGCGTAGCCGAGCAGCACGAAGGCGAGCAAGAGCCCCGAGACGCGGAAAGGCCTGCGTCCGGACGCGGGGGAGGGGACGGGCGGGCTTTCGCTCACAGCTCCACCGTCTCCTTTCGCATCGCGCGCAGCACGGCCAGGCTCGCGATCAGCACCATCAGGAAAAGCAGCACCGCGATCGCCGCCGCGCGTCCCACTTGGAACTCCGTGAACAGCGTGCCGACCATGAAGGTGCCGAGCGTGTGCACGCCCGCCGAGGGATCCTGCGAGGTGAGCAGCCACACGAGTTCAAACGCGTTGAGTCCGCCGATCACGAGAAACACCGCCGAGATCACCAGCACCTCGCGGATGAGCGGAAGCGTGATGAAGAAAAACTGGCGCAGCTTCGACGCGCCGTCGAGCTCGGCGGCCTCGTAGAGCTCGTTCGGCACCGCCTGCATCGCCGCGAGGTAGAGCACGAGATTGAAGCCGCAGGCCATCCACAGATAGATCGGCACGAGCGACCAATAGAGGTTGGACTGCGACAACCACGCATGACCGTGGAAGGAGTGGAACCAGTTCTCCAAGGCGCGCGGCCCGTGCAGCAACTCGACCAGATCGCCGCAAGCCACGAGGACCGCGTTCGCCAACCCGCTCGTCGGTTCGTAGGCCGCCAGCCAGATGAGCGCCGCGGCGATGCCGCCGAGGAGATTCGGGAAGAGAAGCACCACTCGCAGCGCGCCGGCGCCCAAGCCTCCGCGGTGAACGTAGGCGGCGAGACCCAGCGCGACCGGCACGACCACGAGCGGCGGCACGAGCATGAGGAAAAGGTTGTTCCGCAGAGCGGACCAAAACACGTCGCTCTCCAGCAGCAGCCAGCGGAAGTTGAAGCGGCCGGCCCAGGACATCTCGCCAAAGCCGTCCCAGCGCGTGAAAGCCCAAGCAAAAGCCGCAAGCCCGGGCAGCAGCACGAAACCCGCGTAGAGGCCGAAGGCGGGACCGACGAAGCCGAATCCCTTTCGGGCGCCCAGGCGGCCCAGCTCCCCGGGCGCGCGGGCCTCGGGTTTTTCTTCCGTCTCGGCATCGCTATTTCCGCGGCGTCGGCGGCCCGGCCAGCCAAGCCAGACCACAAGGCCCAGCAGCACGGCGCCCAAGACGAGCGCCTCGGGAAAATGCCGTGTCCGCACGAAATTGGGTCGCCCCGCCCGCTCCCGCTCCACCGCGGCCGCCGCCTCGAGCCGTTCGCCGAATTCCACCGGTGTGATGCGGCCGGTCATCAGCAAGTAACGCGCGTCGGTGAACGCCTGCGTGAGCGTCGCCTGGGCGGCGGAGGCCGGCGCCGGCGCGGCGTCGAAAGCCCCGCTCGAGGCCGTGAGGATCGCCGCCGTGTCCGCCATGCGCGGCGAGTAGTCCCCAGGCCCGGCGGCCGTCAGCGCGGTGGGCGCGTCGGCGAGCGCGGCGAAACGCCGCGCCCGCTCCCGCGAGGTGAGGAAACGAAAGAAATCCACCGCCGCTTGCTCCCGCGCCGTGTCGCCGGTCCGGAAAAGAAAATAGTAGCCGCTCTGCGCCTGCACCGTATCCGCCGGAGTGATACCATCGGCGAACACGGGCAGGTTCATGGCGCCCAGCTCGAAGTTTTCCGGCAGGCGTCCGCGCATCTCGTTGGCAAACCAGGAGGCGGAAAGCGTCATCGCGCAGCGGCCCTCGAGAAAGGCGAGTTGCGCGGCGGTGTGCGTCATCCCTTCCCAGCCGCGCACGAGGTGGCGCGTCGCGACGCGTTGGAGCACCTCCGCCGCGCGGATGAAACGCGGATCGCTCCGCGAGCCGGGCTCGAGCGCCTGATAGGCGGCGTAGCCCTCGGGGCCGACGAGGTTGTAATGCGCCGCGCGGAGGATGGCGTCGCCGTAGCGCAAGGTGACGCCCGGCAGCGAAAGCGGCGCCAGCCCGGCCGCCTCGATCTTTTCGCAGAGCGCGAAAAACTCGTCCCAGGTTCGCGGAACCTCCCAGCCGTTTTTGCGAAAGAGGGCCTTGTCGTAGAAAATGGTCCAGATCGCGTGGGCGAAAGGCACGCCATGCACGCGGCCCTGCGCGTCGCTCCAGCGCGCAAGCACGCCCGGCCGGAAAGCGTCTCGCCAGCGACCGTCCCCTTCCCAGTTCGGGCCGTCGAGCGCAGGACCGAGATCGAGGATGCGGCCAGCCTCGATCAGACGCGGATAGAGCAGCACGGCGTCGGTGGCGTCGGGATAGTCGCCCGCCATCACGCGGGTGCGGACCTTGTCGTTGATGCGCGGATCCCCATGCAGGTGCACGCGAACGTCGGGTCGGAGTTTTTCGAACTCCCTCGCCGTTTCCTCGAAAAACTCCGCACCATAACCGGCGACAAGCACGGGGATATCGAGGGTCTTCGTCTCGGGGGAATTTCCGGGGACCGATTCCGCCGCGCGCAAACCACCGGCAAAAAGCAGGCAGAGGGCGAAGAGAAAACGGAGCGGTGACATTGGGCGCGCGGGGCGGACGCGGGCAAAGTGGCGCGCTCCCGGAGCGGGCCGCAATGCGCAAACCACGTTTTCACCGGGCGAGACGGGCCCGCCAAGCGCGCCTTGCCTTGGCGCCCGGCGGCGGGTTGCTTGGCAAGCCATGTTCCAGGTTACCTTCTCCGCCCAGGCGCTAGGCGAGCTGAAGAAGCTCGATCCGCTCGCTCAGCTCTCCGCGATCGAACCGGTGGGCAAGCTCCGCTCCGAAGAGCTCGCGCATCCGCGGGAACCGCTCAGCCGCTTTATCCGCGCGGGCAAGACGCTTTACCGGCTCCGCGACGGCGAGCTGCGCTATTACTTCGAGACCCAAGGCGAGGACGTTCTCCATGTGCTCTACATCCTCCACCACCACTCCTTGGAGGACTTCCTTCTGCGCAACCGCCTGCCCGTGTCGGAGAGCCAACTCGTCGAGCAGGACTCGAAGTTCTGGAAATACCTAGAGTCGCTCACGAAGTAAGCCGCTCTCCTCAGCTCCACGCACTTTTTTTCGTCATGCCTCCCTCCCGCCCCCCGCTTATCGACGAGGATTACGAGCCGCCGCTCGATCCCGCCGAGGCCAGCCGCATCTACTTCCTGCCCAATCTCATGACGGCCGGAAACCTTTTCTGCGGCTTCGTCTCCGCGATCATGTGCATCCAGGCGCACTACGCCATGCGAGGCGCCGATGTCATCACCCCCGAGGCCGCGGAGCTCTTCAAGCGCGCGGTGTGGCTGATCTTCGGAGCGATGGCCTTCGACGCCCTCGACGGCCGTCTCGCGCGCATGGGTGGCAAAGAGTCCTTCTTCGGCGCCGAGTTCGATTCGCTGGCCGACGTGGTCTCCTTCGGCCTCGCGCCTGCGCTGATGGTGTTCTTCCTGATCCTTTCGCCTACGCAGGGCTATCTCCACTTTCGTGAAATCGGTTGGCTGCTGGGTTTCATCTACCTTCTTTGCGCGGCGATCCGCTTGGCTCGGTTCAACGTCATCACGCACCCGCTGCTTCAGAAGCCGGGCCGTTCTTCCAACAAAGATTTCGTCGGCCTGCCCGTTCCCGCCGCCGCCGGCACGGTGGCGGCCCTCGTCCTCTTCCTGCTCAACTTGGCCGAGAGGGAACGCGAGCTCCAACGGTGGGCGCTCGTTCTTCCGGTCCTGATGCTTCTCATCGCCGTGCTGATGGTCAGCACGGTGCGCTATCCCAGCGGCAAACAGATCGATTTTCAGACCAAGACCAAGGTCACGACGCTCATCGTCTACGTGGCGGTCGCCGCCGGCGTCGTGGTCTACAAAGAATACGGGATGCTGGCCGTGTGCCTAGGCTACATCTTTTTCGGCCTTATCCGTCACCTACGCCGCAAGCCGGGGGCCACGGTCGACTCAAATCCGCCGATGTGAGCGACCCTGCGAACAACTTTGCGAACAAGACCCAACAACCCGGCCGCTGCGGGCAAACCGGAGCTTACCGGCGGGAACCAAGGCTTTGCTCGCAGGCCGTCGCACCTCGGTTTTCAGAGGAGAGAAGCCCGGTTGTTGCAGTTGTTCGCAGGCCTGAAGAAGAGGTCTGACTTATATATAGAAAGAAGAGAATAACACCTCCTGTGCGCAAAACCCGCGTCGCGTCCGCCAAGTCCCGCATCGATCAGGCGCTTTTTCCCCTTCCCACCGCCCCCGCGCCTTGTTCTCTGTAGGCCAGACTTTTTCCTCCCAAGCTCTCCACCGGCCAGACCCGCCCAGCCCTTCGACTCCGCCCCCATGAAATTCAAGATCAACCGCGACCACTTCAGCAACGGACTTGCCCAGGTGCTCAACGTCGTCGGCTCCAAAGCCACGATGCCCATCCTCAGCAACGTGCTGATCGAAGCGGAAAAGGACGGAATCACGCTCACGACCACCAACCTCGACCTCGGCATCCGCGCCAAGATCAAGGCCGAGGTGAAGGAGACCGGATCGGTCACGCTTCCCGTCAAGCGCCTCGCCGGCATCGTCCGCGAGCTGCCCCAGCTCGACGTCGCCTTCGACGCCGCGCCCAACCACCAGGTCAAACTCTCCTCCGGCGGCTCCGTGTTTCGCATCATGGGCATCGGCAAGGAGGAATTTCCCCCGCTGCCCGATTTCGGAGACGACAAGACCTTCACCCTCGAGCAGGGCGAGCTCCTCGGCATGCTCAAGAGCGTCGCCTACGCCCAGTCGACCGACGAGACGCGCTATATCCTCAACGGCGTGTATTTCAATTTCCGCGACGCCAAGCTCTCGCTCGTGGCCACCGACGGCCGACGCCTCGCCCTCATTTCCAAAGAGCTCGAGGTGCCCGCCGAGAAGGCCGGCGCGATCATCCTCCCCGCCAAGACCGTCTCCGAGCTGCTCCGCATGCTCGACAAGGGCGAGAAGCTGAAGGTCTCCTTCAACGACCGCCGTGCCGCCTTTCAGATCAACGCGGACAACCCCGACAGCGGCCTTGTCGATTCGATCTACCTCTACAGCAAGGTCGTCGAGGGCAATTACCCGAACTACCAGCAGGTCATCCCCAAGGAGACGCACCAGCGCGTGAAGCTCGAGCGCGAGCTCTTCACCGAGTGCGTGCACCGCGCCGCCCTCGTCTGCTCCGACAAGAGCAACTCCGTGAAGCTGAAGCTCACCAGCAATCTCCTCGAGATCAGCGCGAGCAGCCCCGACTTCGGCGAAGCGCACGAAAGCATGGCGATCGCCTACAGCGGTCCCGACCTCCAAGTCGCCTTCAACCCGCAGTTCATCATCGATCCGCTTCGCGCCCTCACGAAGGACGAAGTGTATTTCGAGCTGAAGGACGAGGTCAGCCCCGGCGTGCTCAAGACGCTGGAGAACTTTGTCTGCGTGGTGATGCCGGTGCGCATCAGCTAAAACCGGCGGCTCGTTTATTCCGCATTTCAGGTGGACGGGCGCGTCCCTGCGCCCGTCGCGGTCATCGTTGTCGGGGGCAGCGAAGCCCGGCTTGTCGCCGGCTCGCGAAGCCTGCATCGTTCCCGTTTCTCTTCTCGTGGACGACTCCTTCCTCATACCTGTCTTGTTCCTCATCCCGGCGATGCTCGCATCGTTGGTGTTGATGCGCGTCAACCAGCACTTCGCGTCGCCCGCTTTGGCCATCATCAACCGCTGGCTGCGTTGGATCGTGCTCGCGGGCGGCTCGGCCCAGATGAGCGCGCACTTCGGTTGGAGCGGCCGTTCTTTTGGCGTCCTGTTCGCCGCCTTTCTTATCGTCTGGTTCCTGTTCGAAAGCGTCTACCACTGGCTCGCCATCCATGCGATGAGCGTGAGTCCGCTGCCTCTCTTCCCACGTTTCACGTTGAATCGGGGCGGCGATGAATGGCCGGTGCAGGGCCGCTTTCTTAAACTTCGCGAGCAGATCCGCGCCGCCGGGTTCAAGCATGTGCAGGCCTTGCGCGCCGAGGTGACGGCGGGGCTTTCCGTGCGGGCTTCGTTCTACCATAGCGCGGATGGCGCGACGCGCCTCCAAGTCACTTTTCTCCCGCAGCCCATGGGCAACGTGACCGTGTGCCTTCATCTGGCCACGCAAACCGCCGAGGGCATGCGGGTGGCGACCGACAATCATCATCTGCCCTTCGCCGGTTTTTATCCCGAAAACTGGCTGGTCGAACGTCACCCGTGGTGCCGTTCCTTGCGGCGTTTGCTCGCCTTGCATCGCGAGCGCGTGGCCAAGACGGCGATGACCTTGGTGCCTTGGACCTCGGAGCCCATCGAGGACGTGAATGCGCAGCAGGCCGAGCTGGAACGCCTGAACACGCAGCTGGGTTTTCTCCTTCCCAGCCCCGAGCACGAGGAGCATGGGCGCATCAGCTCCGAGGGACGCTACCGCGTCTGGAAAGAGATGCTGAGCCTCAACTATCTTGGCCGGCCCGCTCGTTACGAGTGAGCCGCATTTTTCGTCGAGGCGAAGCGGTCGGGCCGACGCCTCAGTAACGGCGCGTGTAGAGCGCTCCGGCGGCGTCGGTGAAGTGCAGCTGACCGTCCACGATGCCGACGAAGGTCAGACCTCCGTCCAGCGGCTGCCCGGCGCGAACGACCCGTCCGCCAACCATGATTTTGGCCGTGTCGCCGGGCGTGACCGCGCTGATGG
>CBIHRE010000018.1:0-19861 GCA_966212385.1 uncultured Akkermansia sp.
GTTCCGCAGAGAAAATAAAACCAGAGCGTCTCGGAGAAGAGCGGGCGGAGTTCGAGCTCGAGCGAGTCGCCTTGCGCGTTCCAGACGCCGTCGGCGTTGGCCGCGTTCACCTCGAAGGTGTAGCGGCCGGGTGGAAGGCTGGTGTCGAAGGCCATGCGCCGGTCTTCCGCCTCGATCCAGTCCCGGTCGTGGCCGACAAGGCGATAGCGGAACCTCGTCTTTTGGGAGGCGACGAAGCTGAGGGCGTCGAAGTGAAATTCGAGGCCGTTTCTGCCTTCGCCGGGAGGCACGATGGCGCGGGCGAGGTCTATTTCCCGGTGGTTCGCGACGACGCGCGAGATATGCACCGGCGGAGGGACGCGATTGAGGGGAACGTGGGACGGATCGATCATCACCACGCCGCGGGGACCGGGGAACCAGATGCGGCCGTCGCTCGTTTTGCAGCCCACGCGTTCCTGGCCGGCTTTGTCCACGACCTTGACGGATTCGAGGCCGTCGAAAACCGAGCATCGCACGCGGGGGATCTTGCCGTCGGCGAAGTCGTTGAGATCCCGCCGGCTGGCGCGGGAGATGCCGCGTCCGGAATCGATCCAGAGGTTTCCAAGATCGTCGGGGACCGCCGCGTAGACGTTGTCGTCGAACAGGCCGTCCTTCCTTCGGATAAGCCGGACACGGTCGTCTTTCAGCCGGGCGAGGCCCGAAGGGAGGCCGGCCCACACCACGCCATCCGGATCCTCGCAGATCCACATCACCCTGAGGTCGGAAAGCCCTTCGGCGGCGGCCCAGTGGCGAAAGGTTCCGTCCACGACCCGGAAGATGCCGTTGGCGGTGGCGACCCAGAGGGCGCCGTCGCGACCGGGCGCCAGGTTGTATATCCAGTCGAAGCGGGGTTTGTCGGGACCCTTGAACTCGTAGGGGCGGAGATTGTCGGGGCCCGCCCGGTATAGCTCGCCGCCGACGGAGACCACGACGCCGCGGGCGTCCTCCGCCATGCCGACGACCATTTGTGGGGCAGTGTGCACGGCCGCGACCTTGCCGCCGGAGAAGACGGCGAGGTCGAGGGTGCCGAGGACGACATAGATGTCGCCGTTGGCCGCCTCGAACACGCGCTTGGCGGGAGCCTGCGGCAGGCCGGGAAGCGTCCAATAGGCCTTGGTCTCGGGGTTGAACAGGGAGGCGCCGCCGTTGGCGCCGGCGATCCAGACACCGTTCCTGGATGCGCTCACGGCGATGGCGGTCTTGGACGCGGGGTCGGGCGTGGCGGGTTGGATGGGAAACTTGACGTCGGAGAGCTGGGCGACGCCGCCGCGAGTGCCGACCCAAAGGCTGCCTTCGTGATCTTCGGCGAGGGCCTGCACATAGTCGCCCTCGACGCCTCCCCGCAGATTGGGAAGGGAATCGTAGTTTCCCTGCCGCCGGCGAATGAGCCCGTGCCCGCTGGTGCCGACCCACAGGACATCGTGCCGGTCGACGAGCAGGGCGCGGACCTCCATGCCGAAGACGGGAGCCTCGAGCCGTCGCTGGTTCACGTCGTAGCAACGCAGCCCTTCCCGGCCTCCGATCCAAAGCATCCCTCCCGAGTCCTCGGCGAAGCACAGCACGACCATTTTATCCAGTTCCGGATCCGCGATGCGGGTGAGCGCGCCGTCCTGCCAGAGATAGACGCCCTGGCCGTAGGTTCCCAACCAGATCCGGCCCCGTCCGCCTTCATGGATGCAGGAAAGATTAAGAGGCAGGTTCGTGGACGGATCCGCGGCCGGGATCGTCTCCCACTTCCCGGCGGGGCCCATGCGGACGATCTTTCCTTCGGCGGCGAGCCAGCGCGAGCCGTCCTTGCCTTCAACGAGGGAGCGGATGTTCAGGTCCTTGGCTTCGGGATGTCGTTCGCCATAGAACGAGAAAGCGCGGCCGTCGTAGAAGCCGAACGCGTTGTTTTCCAATCCGACCCAGACCCCGCCGGCGCGGGCGGGGGCGAGGCTGGTGACGACGCTGCTGCTTATGGAGGCGACGGAGTGGAGGTCGTTCAGCTTGAACTCGACGGCGTCGAAGCGCACGAGTCCGGCCGAGGAGCCGAGCCAGATGTAACCGTCCTTGTCCTGGGCGACGGCGGTGATGCTGCCGACGGGCAGGCCGTTTTGCCGGTTCCAGATCCGGCTGTTGTATTGCTGGAGGTCGAGCGACGGATCCAGGGCGAGGGCGGGGCGCGCGCCCAAGGCAAGGAAGCAGAGCCCAGCGAACAGCGCGGCGACCGGACGTCCGAGCGGGGACGGGCGGAGGCGTGGGCGACGGGGGATGCGGGGACGGCGGATCACGAGGAGGAGTCGGCCGGGGATGCGCGGAGTGAGAGATGGCGAGCGGGGGACATGGGCGGACGATGCTCGCGGGTTTCAGCCTTTGCGTTCGGCGGGGGCGAAGGGAAGCCGGAGGGTGAAGGTGGCGCCGCGGCCGGGGCCCTCGCTGTGGGCGAAGAGGGAGCCGCCCATCTCCTTGGCGGCGAGGGCGCCGCTGTGAAGGCCGAAGCCGTGGCCGTGTTTGCGGGTGGTGAAGCCGTGGGCGAAGATTCTCGTGAGATTTTCGGCGGGGATGCCGACGCCGTTGTCGATGACGGAGATCTCGACGCCGGAGCCGTCGGCGCGGGAGCGGACGACGAGGCGCTTGTCGGTGCGGCCGGATTCGTCGCAGGCGTATTTGGCGTTGCGGATGAGGTTCACGAGGATCTGGAGGACCTTGTTTTTCTCGACCGTGATGACGGGACGGGCGTCGTATTCGCGGCCGACCTCGACGTCGTGGCGGGCGAGGGAACCGGCGTTCATGCGAAGGGCGTCCTCGACCAGATCGGGAACCGAGACGGTTTCGACGATGCCGGAGGTCTTCGCGTAACTCTGCTGCATCGCGACGATGTCTTTGATGTGCCCGATGTTTTTGTGGAGGCTCTCGATCTCTGCGAGGATGGCTTTCTGCTCCTGGGATAGGGCCTCGGAGAGGGTGCCAAGGTAGGTCGGGATGACCTTGCCCTTGGGGTCCTCGGACATGAAGCGGCCGAGGTCGGCGCGGTTCTGGTTGAGCAGCTCGGAGAGCTTGCCGACGTTGGGCGACTTGGAGCGGCGGACGAGGTCGGAGACGACGGTGGCGGAGACGTTCACGCTGTTGAGGACGTTGCCGACGTTGTGCAGGACGCCGGTGGCGACCTCGGCCATGCCGGCCTGATGCGAGGTGCGCAGGAGCTGCTTGTGGAGCTCCTCGAGCTCGCCCTCCGCCTTCTTGCGCTCGGTGATGTCGACGACGGTGGCGAGCTCCTGGGCGCCGTCGACGCCGAGATCGCGCACGACGCGGACGTTGAGCGAGGCCCAGCGAACGGAGGCGTCGGGGTGCAGGTAGCGTTTTTCCAGGGTGTATTGGTCGATCTCGCCGTCGCGCAGCTTCTGCTTCAACGCCTCCTGGGCGGGGCGGTCGTCCGGATGGGTGACGGCCATGTAGCGGTCGATGTCCTGGCACTGCTCGGCGGGGACGCCGGTGACGCGGACGAAGGAGGGGTTGACGACGCGGGTCTCGGGCCGGCCGCGGACCATCCAAGCGACGCCGACGGGGAGGGCGTCGAAGATGAATTTGAAACGGGCTCGCTCGCGGGCGACCTCCTCCTGGGCGAGTTTGAGCTCGGTGATGTCGACGAGCGTGGTGACGGACTGGGTGTAGCCGGTTTCGGGGTCGGTGGAGAGGCGGCTCATGAGCACGGCCCACACGATTTTTCCGTCGGGGTGGATGTAGCGCTTTTCGATGACGAAGTGGTCGATCTCGCGGTTCTTGAGTTTTTCGGCGAGGGCGAGTTGCCGGGCGAGGTCGTCGGGGTGGGTGGCGCGGGCGAAGGCGCCGGGATCGCTTACGGCGACCTCGGGGGAGACGCCGGTGATCTTTTCGTGGGCGGGGTTGAGCAGGAGCGTCTCGGGGCCGATCAGGCGCCAGGAGACGCCGACGGGCAACGATTCGAAGATGAACTTGAAACGCTGGCGTTCGCGGGCGGCCTCCTGCTGGGCGAGCTTGAGTTCGGTGATGTCGCTGACGGTGCCGAGGATCTCGACGCGGCCGTCGGGGTAGACGATGCGCTGGGCGGAGACGGCCACCCAGACGACGCGACCGTCGGGGCGGATGTAGCGCTTCTCGATCGAGAAGCCCGGAATGTCCCCGGCCTCGAGGGCGGCGTTGAGGGGCGCCTGGCGAGCCCGGTCGTCGGGATGCGTGATACGAGCGAAGATCTCGTCGTCGCCGGTGAACTGCTCCCGGTCGATGCCGCAAATCCGCAGGTGGGCGTCGTTGATGAGGAAGGCTCGGGAGGAGTGGTCGGGCGCCCGGGTTTCCAAGGCGATGCCGACGGGGATGTAGTCGAAGATGAACTTGAGCCTGGCTTGCTCGCGGGCGGCCGCCTCCTGGGCGAGCTTGAGCTCGGTGATGTCGACGACCGTGGCGAGCATCTCGACGCGGCCGTCGGGATAGGCGGCGCGTTGTTTGGAGATGACGACCCAGGCGAGGGTGCCATCAGGCCGGAGGTAGCGTTTTTCGAAGGAGAAGTGCGATATCTCCTGGGAGTTGAGCGCATGGTCCAGCGGAGCCTGGCGGAGCAGATCCTCGGGGTGGGTGATGTCGCGAATGGCGTCCCCGCCGGTGGCGATCGCCTGCTCGCGGCTCACGCCGCAGATCCGCAGGTGGGCGTCGTTTATCAGGTAGGATTGCATGCCGCCGTCGTTCCCTTGCGACGCCAAGGAGATGCCGACGGGAACGGAATCGAAGATGAACTTGAATCGTTCCCGTTCGCGGGCGCTTTCCTCCTGGGCGAGCTTGAGCTCGGTGATGTCGACGACGGTGCCGAGCGTCTCGATCCTGCCGTCCGGATAGGTGATGCGCTGCGCCGAGAAGGTGGCCCAGACCATGCGGCCGTCGGGACGGAGGTAGCGTTTCTCGATGGTGTAGCGGGGGAGTTCGCCCGAGTTCAGCGCCAGGTTGAGCGGAATCTGGCGGGCGCGGTCTTCGGGATGGGTGATCTGGTTGAAGATGTCCTCGTTCTCGGCGAGCTGCTCGCGGGTGACGCCGCAGATCTGGAGATGGGCGTCGTTGATCAGGGCGGAACCCCGATGTTTGTCCTTGGTGCCCGAATACAACGAGATGCCGACGGGGACGGAGTCGAAGATGAACTTGAGGCGGGCCTGCTCGCGGGCGGCCTCCTGCTGGGCAAGCTTGAGCTCGGTGATGTCGACGACGGTGCCGAGGGTCTCGATGCGGCCGTCGGGATAGGTGATGCGCTGCGCCGAGAAGGCGACCCAGACCGTGCGTCCGTCGGGGCGGATATAGCGCTTCTCTATGGAGTAGCGGGGTAGTTCACCGGTGTTGAGCGCGTCGGTGAGAGGCCGCTGCCGGGCGGCGTCGTCGGGGTGGGTTATCCGGCGGAAGACGCCCTCGTCCACGATCGCTTGCTCGCGGGTGACACCGCAGATGGCTAGGTGGGCGTCGTTGATCAGGAGGGAGGCGCGGATGTTGTCCTTGCTGCCCGAATACAGCGAGATGCCGACGGGGACGGAGTCGAAGATGAACTTGAGGCGGGCCTGCTCGCGGGCGGCCTCCTCCTGGGCGAGTTTGAGGCCGGTGATGTCGACGACGACGCTGAGGATTTCCGCGTGGCCGTCCGGATAGGATTTCCGCTGGGTGCAGAAGTTGATCCAGACGGTTTGTCCGTCGGGGCGGAGGTAGCGTTTCTCGATGGTGTAGAAGTCGAGTTCGCCGGCCTTGAGCTTTTCGCGCAAGGGGAGCTGCCGGCGGACGTCCTCGGGGTGGGTGATGCGGTTGAAGATGTCCCGGTCCTCCGCGACTTGCTCGCGGGTGACGCCGGCGATGGCGAGCTGGGCGTCGTTGATGAGGAAGGTGCCGCGGGCGGCGCCCGGGGGGCGGGAGTAGAGGGAGACGCCGACGGGGAGCGATTCGAAGATGAATTTGAAGCGTTCGCGCTCCTGGGCGGCCTCGAGCTCGGCCTGCTTGAGCGCGGTGATGTCGCTGATGGTGGACATCGATTCGATGCGGCCGTCCGGAAAATCCATGCGCTGGCTCGTGAACACGACCCAGACGATTTTGCCGTCGGGGCGGATGTAGCGTTTCTCAAGGGTGAAGCCGGTGATTTCGCCGCGTTTCAATTTCTCCTGGAGCGGAAGCTGGCGGACGTAGTCGTCGGGGTGGGTGATCTCGCGGAAGATGCTGTTGTCCACCGCGACGTCGGCGCGGGTGAGGCCGCAGATGCTCAGGTGGGCGTCGTTGATGAGGCGGTTCCAGCTGAGGTTGTCGGTCGACGAGTGGAGGCTGATGCCGACGGGGGCGTGGTCGAAGATGAACTGGAAGCGCATCTTCTCCACGAGCAGCTCCTGCCGTGCGGTCTCGAGGGAACGGGTGCGCTCCTCGACGCGGCGCTCGAGGTCGCGGTGGGTGGCCTTGAGCTCGGCGTCGCGGATCTCGATCTGGGCGAGCATGTCGTTGAAACCGTCGATGAGGCGGCCGATCTCGTCGTCTCCGTGTTTGGTCGCCCGGATAGAGTAGGCTTTTTCCGCGCCGACGCGCCCCGTCACGGCGGCGAGCCGGGAGATCGGCTCGGAAATGAGGCGCTGCAGGCGAGACGCGACCAGCCAGGTGACGAGGATGGCCGCCAAAAAGACGGAGGCGGCGATTCCTAGGTAGCGCCAGCGGCGGGCGTTCAATTCGTCCAGATCGGACTCGAGGTAGATGGTGCCGATGGTGTCGCCTCCCGAGCTGACGGCATGAAACAGATCGAGCGAATCCGAATCGATCTCCACGGTGTCGGGCCGGGGCGCGGGCCAGGATGCCTTCGCCCAGGGATCGCGCTGATAGGTGGCGAAGACGTGTCCGTCCTTGTCGTAAAGGCAGGCGCGCACGATGCGGGGTTGCTGCTCCAGGCTCTTGAGCGTGAGCGCGGCGGAATCGTTGTCGTCGAAGGAGAGCGAGGAGGCGCTGTTGGCGCCGATGATGTGGGCGGCGATGTCGAGCTCGCGGGTCTGCTCGCGGCGGAAGGAGACCTGCTCGTAGCCGATGAAAGCCGCGCAGGCGAGGAGGAGGGCGACGCCGCTGGTGACCAGGCTGATGACGGTCAGCTTGCGCTTGAGCGGCAGGTTGTGGAGGAAGCGCATGGGGGTGCCGGGGTGGGTCAGGGGGTCTTGCGGATGGCCGTGGCGAGTTTGAGCAACTGTCCGCTGAGCTTCAGGCCGGCCTTGTCGGCGGCGGCCTGGTCGATTTCGAAGCGGACCTTCTCCTTGACGACGGTGAAGGTGATGATGCCGCCGCGGGTGCCGAAAGCGGCGCTTTCTCCGACGGTGAGCACGCCGCGGGTCTGAAGCGAAGAATCGGGGACGAGGGCTTCCGCGCCGGCGGTGACGAAAAGGATATGGGCGCCGGGAATCTCGGAGGCGGAAGAGATTCGCCGGACCTCGATGGGATGTCCGTCCACGATCCGGTCCTTCACCACCTTGTCCAATTCCTCGCCGAAAGGATCGGCGCCGAGCACCGCGATGACGATGGCGCCGTCCTCGGCGGAAAAGCGATCCGCGGGCCATTGCACGAACTTGGAGAAGTTGTAGAGAAAACCGGCCTTGAGCTGGTATTCTTTTGGAACGCCTTGCGCGAAGGCGGGGTCGCCGAGCGCGACGCCGAAAAGCGCCGCCGTCCATAGCGAGCGCAGGAGGCCGGCGGAACGACGAGGGCGCGGGGCGCCGGCCGGGTGTTGAGAGCGTGAAGCCATGGTGGTGGTGCGGCGGATCAATAGCGCCAGGTGAGCTTTCCGTAGAAGCTGCGCGGGACCTCGGCCGTGGTGGTGTAGAAGGCCTGGCCCCGCTCGAGGTGCTGATCATGGAGGAGGTTTTGGCCGACGAGCGCTATTTCGAGGCCGTCGTTGAAGCGGTAGGCGAGACGAAGGTCGGCGGTGATGTAGGACGGGGCGGAGCGGATCGCGTCGACGTAGCGCAGCTGGCCATCGACGCTCAGGCGACGGGTGAGGTCGTGGGAGGAGCGCAGGGCGGCCTGGTTGCGAGGCGAGCCTTCCTCGAAGTTTTCCGGGTCGGCGGAGGCGGGGCCGTGGACGCTCGCGCGCAGCAGCGAGTAGCTCGCGGTGAGGCGCCAGGCGTCGGCGGGGGAAACGGTCGCGGAGAGTTCGCCGCCGTAGGTTTCCGCGGACAGCAGGTTGAGGAAGGGGATTTCGGCGGCGCCGAAGGGGGCGCCGGGGACGAAGCGGGCGACCTGGCTCGCGGAGACGAGGTCGTCGTAGACGTTGTAGAAGAGCGCGAGGTCCACGCTGACGCGCGAGTGGGGCTGCACGCGGTAGCCGCACTCGTAGGCCCACAGCGTCTCGGAGGAGAGCCCGGGGTTGCCGACCGCACGGGGAACGTAGAACCCGCCGCCGGGGCCGACGAAGCGCTGACCGGCCGCGACGGCGAGCAGTTCCTGGCCTTCGAGGCTGCCGGGCGTGCGCACCGCGCGCGAAACCGCGGTCCAGAGGGTCTGGTTTTTGGTCGGTTTCAGGGCTGCGCGCAGGCTGGGTTGGACTTCGATGCCGGTGTAGTCGTTGTGCTCGAGTTTCACGCCGCCGGTGAGGGTGAGCTTGTCGGGAATCGCCTTGAACTCGTCCTGGACGAAAAAGCTGTAGAGGTCGGTCCGTGCCTCGCCATTTCGGACTTCGAGCAAGGGGGTGGTCTGCTCGAGGATGGTGGAGACGAAGCGGTAGCCGAGGCCCCAGATGACGTCGTTGCGTTCGCCGACGCCGAAGGTGTGTTGCGCGGAGAAGTCGGCGGTGTTGGTGCGCATACGGGCGCGGTCCGGTTCGTCGCGATTCGTGTGATCGTAGTAGGCCTGGATCTCGAGGCTGGAGCGATCGGACCAACGGCGGGTGAGGCGCCCGAGGGTGTTGGCGTTGTAGTCTTCGAACCGGTCGTCGTCGGTGTCGAAATCGGTGGCGCCGGCCTGCCAGGTCAGCGTGGTGTCCTCGGTGGCGTGGTGGTCGACGCGGAGGCCGCCCTGCTGGCCTTGCCAGCCGTCGCCGGCGGACCGGCCGTCGGCGAGCCGATAGTCGTCCATGGAGCGGATGCCGGCGTAGACGCGATAATAGGTGCGGTCGCCGATCCGACCGCCGTAGCGAACGCCGCTGTCGGTCTCGAGGACGTCGCCGGCGGAGCCGTAGACGAGCGCGCCTTGGGTGTCGCGGGCGTCGCGACTGACGATGTTGACCACGCCGTTGACGGCGTTGGCGCCCCAGACCGTCGCGCCCGGGCCGCGGATGACCTCGATGCGGTCGACGTCCTCGAGCATGGCCTGCTCGACGTCCCAATAGACGCCGGCGTAGACGGGGGAGTAGACCGCGCGGCCGTCGACGAGGACGAGGAGCTTGTTGGCGAAGAGGTCGTTGAAGCCGCGGGCGGAGACGGCGAACTGGCTGGCGTTGACGGAGGCGACGGACATGCCCGGAACGAGGCGGAGGGCGTCGGGGATACTTACCGCGCCGGAGCGCCGGATGTCGTCGTTGGTGAGGACCGTGATGGCGGTGGCGGCGTCGGAGAGCTTTTGTTCGCGCTTGGAGACGGAGGTGACGGTCTCGTTCATCAGCTCCTCGAGGCTGAGGTCGCCGTAATTCACGACGGTTTGCGCCGGCGAAAGCACGGGCGCGCCGGCTCGCCCGCCGCGAAACAGCGCCGGGCGCCAGGGGCGGCTGCAGCGCCTGGGGGCGGTGGGGGCCTGGGGTGGGGGGGGCGACGGGCGAAGGAGCAGCTCAGGCGCGGTCGAGCATCTCGCGCGCGGCCTCGGCGAGGTGCCGGACCGCGTAGGGTTTGGGCAGGAAGCGGAGCGGGCCCGGGGAGGAAAGGCGGCCGAGCGCCTCCGGGGGAAGGCCGCTGGTGCAAAGGGCGGGAAGCGCCGGATTTTGAGACTGAAGACGGGCGACCAGTTCCAGGCCGTCGAAGTCGTCGGGAAGGACAAGATCCGTAATCAAAAGACGGATACGCTCGCCATGCCACTTCCAGGTCTCGAGCGCGTCCCGGCCGTTGGCCGCCTGAAGCACGCGATAGCCTTCGCTTTGGAGCACCGACCGGGCGAACTCCCGGACGGGGGCCTCGTCTTCGACGAGCAGGACCGTTTCGCCGGACCGGGTGCGAGCGCCCTCGGATGCCGGGGCCGCGGAGAGTGTCGCGGAACGCAAGGCGGACGCGGTCAGCGCCGGAAAGAAAACATGAAAGACGGTGCCGCCGCCGTCCGCGGCGGCCTCGGCTTCCGCCCATCCATCATGCGCGGCGGCGAGCTTGCCGACGACCGCCAAGGCGAGACCGTGGCCGTCGCCGGGCGAGCGGCGTGAAATGGCAAAGGGTTCGAAGGCTCGAGCCAAAAGATCCGGGGGGAGCGGAGGTCCGCTGTCTTGGATACTGATGCCGACAAAGCGACCGGGGCGTCGTGGCGAGTGGCGGCAGTCTTCCGGGGCCAGTTCGCGCACCCAAGTGCGGATGACCAGCCTGCCGCGGCCGCGCGTGGCGTCGCGCGCATGGTGGGCGAGATTGACAAGCAGGTTCTCGAACAGACCCGGCTCGGCGGCGATGGGCGGAAGGTCGGCGGCCAGCTCGAGGTCCAAGGCGATTCCTTTGCCGAGCGCGGCGGCGATCGGTCCGGCCGAGGCGCGAACGCCGGCGTTGAGGTCCGAGGGTTGCGGACGCCCCGCTTTGGCGCGGCCGAACAAGAGCATGCGCCGCGATATCGCGGTGGCGCGTTCGGCCGCCGCGTAGATCTGTTGCAGGGCCGCGCGCGCGTCTTCCGGCAGGTCGGAGCGGGCGGAGAGCAGTCCCGCGTAGCCGTTTATCACGGTGAGGGCGTTGGAAAGATCCCTCGAAACGCCCTCCGCGAAAAGTTGAAGGGCGTCGCTTTGTCCGGAAGCGGCGCGGTGAGGGCCGGCGTCCCCGGCGGGCACGGAGCCGGCGGCAGGCCGCTCGGGGGCGGGGTGCGAGTGCCCTGAAGTCGGGTCTTCGGAGTGTGGTTTCGTCTCTGACACGGGGGCTTCCAATTGGGGCAAAACGCGTGCTCCGCGCTTCGGGTCGCGGGGTTGCGGCAATGAATGGATAAAACCTTAAAAAACCCGCGAAAGTCAGGGGAAAATAGCTCCTCTAGGTATGCTTCCCTAAGCTCGGGAAGGGTTTATTTATTCTGCGTTTTTGTCTTCTGATAAACTCGTCGTCGCGGGAGCCTCCGCTTGTATTCGTCGTGCGATTACGTAAGGCCGCCTTGATCGGCTTTCGCGCTTGGTTCGCCGGATGTCCGTCGGGGTGCGGAAGTGCCTTTCTCGCGAGCCCTTGAGCCTGTTTGGAATTGGCAGCGGAGCATCTGTTTGGTTTTTCAATCCCAAGTCAGTAGTCCTGCGCAGGTTCTTCCTAAATCGACATGTCCCTACATTACGAAAATCCATTTGTGACGGCGGCCGACGCCGACGCCGACGAGCGTCGGACTTTTATCCGTCGCACCTATTTGCACCTAGCGATGGCGATTTTTTCCTTCGTGGTGCTGGAGGCGGTGCTGCTGAAGGCGCCAGGCATAGATGGACTGGTCGATACGATGATCGGCAACTGGTGGGCCGTTCTCCTGACCTTTGTCGCCGTGTCGTGGGTCGCGGACAAATGGGCGCGTTCCGACGTGGGGCAGGGCATGCAGTATCTCGGGCTAGGAATCTACGTCGTGGCGGAGGCGGTGATCTTCGTGCCGCTGCTGCACGTGGTGATGTATCGCGTCGGTGATCCGGCGATCATTCCCATGGCGGGTATCATCACCGGTCTGCTTTTCGTGGGGCTGACGGCGACGGCGTTCATGACCGGCGTGAACTTTTCATTTCTTCGCGGGGCGCTTGCGATCGGGGGCATGGTGGCGATGGGGGCGATCATCTGCAGCATGATGTTCGGCTTTTCGCTGGGGATCGTGTTCTCGGCGGCGATGGTGCTCTTCGCCGGCGGGTCTATCCTCTACACGACCTCGAACATACTCCACGAGTATCGCACCGACCAATACGTGGCGGCCTCGCTCGCGCTCTTTGCCGGGGTAATGCTGCTGCTCTGGTATGTGATCCGCATCCTGATGGCGGCACGGAAGAACTGAGGGAGGCCGTAAGGGATAAAAACGAAAAGGCGCGGCATCTCCGGGTGCCGCGCCTTTTTGCCGTGGATGATGCGGCGAAACCTGAATCGGGTGGACGGGCGTGGTCCGCGCCCGTGGTTCGACCTCCGGGCAGCGGGCGCAAGGGACGCGCCCGCCCACCTTGGATGCGAAAGTCGGCGATCAGGCTGAGGAGAGTGCCTCGTCTAGGACGGCGAGCATGAAGTCGCAGTCGGCGGCGGTGAGGCACATCGGGGGCTTGATGCGGAGGGTGTTGCCCTTGAGCCCGCCCTTGCCGATGAGCAGGCCGAGTTCGCGGCATTTCTCGAACACTGCCAAGCATTCGGCGGTGGCGGGTTCCTTGGTGGCGCGGTCTTTGACCAACTCGACGCCGAGCATGAGGCCGAGGCCGCGGATGTCTCCGATGAGGCTGTGTTTCTCGGCGAGCTTGGCGAAGCCGGCTTTGAGCTGGGCGCCGCGGGCGAGGCAATTGGCTTGGAGCTTTTCCTGGTCGATAACTTGGAGGACGGCGCGGCCCATGACGGTGCAGACGGGGTTGCCGCCGTAGGTGTTGAAGTGGATGCGCGCGGCGAGGGTCTTGGCGATCTCGGGCGTGGTGACGACGGCGGCGAGCGGGCAGCCGTTGCCGATGCCCTTGGCCATGGTGACGATGTCGGGAATCACGCCCTGCGTTTCAAAACCCCAGTAGTGCGTGCCGGTGCGGCCGAAGCCGGCCTGGACCTCGTCGGCGACGCAGACGCCGCCGGCGGCGCGGACGTGGGCGTAGGCGGTCTTGAGGTAGTTGTCGGGGAAAACGACGGCGCCGCCGACGCCCTGGATCGATTCGGCGAAGAAGGCGGCGATGCGGCCGCTGGTGCCGAACTGGATGAGGTTTTGCACGTCGTCGCCGTAGAGGCGGCCCGCGTCGGGGTGGCCGGCGTAGGGGCCGCGGTAGGGATCGGGCATGAGCGCGTGGTGGACGCCGAAGCCGCCGGGGACGTTGTATTTCCAGGTGTGGTGGGAGGTGAGGCCCATCGTGGACTGGGAGCCGCCGTGGTAAGCGTTGCGCAGGGCGATGACGTCGTAGTTGCCGGTGTAGGCGCGCGCCATGAGGAGCGCGAGGTCGTTGGCCTCGGAGCCGGAGTTGACGAAATAGACGACCTTCAGGTCGCCGGGCATCTTCGCTGCGAGGTCGCGCGCGTAGAGGGCGATGTTCGGGTGCAGGTAGATCGTCGTGGTGTGCTGGATGAGGGCGTTTTGCGCGTTGGCGGCGGCGTTGACGTGCGGATGGCAGTGGCCGACGGAGACGGTGACGATGCCGCCGAAGCCGTCGAGGTAGCGGCGGCCGGTCTCGTCGAAGAGCCACTGGCCCTTGCCTTCCACGATGGTGAGCGGCTTCTTGTAGTAGTGGAAGATGCCGGGGTTCACGTGGGCCTGGCGCATCGCGAGGATCTCCTCGGGAGAGGGGCCGGTGTAGGGCTGCGGCTGATACGAGCAAGGCGGGAGGACGGGCGGCATGGGGAGTGGTTTTACAGGAGAGAACGAAGATAACTAAGGGGCGGATCGTGAGCTTCGTTCCCTTCGTTATCTCCTGTTAAATTTGATTGGGACCGGATGAGAGCTTGCGGAAGAGGAGGTAGAGACCGAAGGCGAGAGCGAAGCCGACGAACCAGGCCTGGTTGTAGAGCGAGACGAAGAAGTGCGGGACTGCGTCGGCGGAGATGGCCTTTATGGTGACTAGGAAGCCGGGGAAGCAGGGGAGGACGGCGAGGCCGAGCGCGGCGAGGCCGGCGTAGCTGTAGCCGCCGTGGTAGCGGTAGGCGCCGGCCTCGTCGTAGAGGGCGGCGACGTCGAGCTCGCGTTTGCGCCAGACGAAGTAGTCGGCGATGAGGATGCCGCCGATGGGGCCTAGGAGCGCGCTGTAGCCGACGAGCCAGGTGAAGATGTAGCCGGATGGATCGGCGACGAGTTTCCACGGCATGATCGCGATGCCGATGAGCGCGGTGATGAGACCGCCGGTGCGGAAGGAGATCTTGCTCGGGGCGAGCTGGGCGAAGTCGTTGGCCGGGCCCACGACGTTGGCAGCGATGTTGGTGGCGAGCGTGGCGATGCAGAGCGCGAGCATGGCGACGATGAGGATGAGCGGATGGTCAAAACGGGTGAGCAATTCGACCGGGTCCCAGATGGTGTGGCCATAGATGATCGTGGTAGCGGAGGTGACGGCGACGCCGATAAAGGAGTAGAGCGCCATCGTGGTCGGGAGGCCGAGGGCTTGGCCGGCGATCTGGTCGCGTTGCGAGCGGGCGTAGCGGGAGAAGTCGGGGATGTTGAGCGAAAGCGTGGCCCAGAAGCCGATCATGCCGGTGAGGGCTGGCAGGAAGAAGCCGAGGAAATGGCCGTCCTTCGGCTGGCCGGGGGCGAAGGCGGAGGGCTGCGAGAGGATGGGGCCGAAGCCGCCGGCGTGGTCGTAGGCCCAGAGGAGGAGCATCAGGCCAAGGACGATGAGGAGCGGGGCCTTGATGCTGAGGAGGAGGCGGATCGAATCGATGCCCTTGTAGATGACCCAGACGTTGATCGCCCAAAAGAAGAGGAAGCAGACGATCTGCGGGAAGTTGATGCCGAGGAAGGGGAGCGGCGCGCTGGAGGTGAGGGCGGGGAAGAAGACGCCGAGGATCTTGTAGATCGCCTCGCCGCCGATCCAGGCCTGGATTCCGAACCAGCCGCAGGCGACGAGGGCGCGGAGGACGGCGGGGACGTTGGCGCCGCGGGTGCCGAAGGCGGCGCGGCAATAGACCGGGAAGGGGATGCCGTATTTGGTGCCGGCGTGGGCGTTGAGCACCATGGGCACGAGCACGATGAGGTTGCCGAGGAAGATGGTGAGCACGGCCTGCCACCAGTTCATGCCGCCGCCGATGAGCGAGGATGCCAGCATGTAGGTCGGGATGCAGGCCGCCATGGAGATCCAGAGCGCGGCGTAGTTCCAAACGGTCCAGGTGCGCTTCGCGGGCGGGATCGGGGCGAGGTCTTCGTTGGCGAGGGCGGACATGCGAATGAGGCGTTAGTTTTGGCCACAGAGGGCACAGAGCTCGGACACAGAGGGCACGGAGTTTCGGAGAGGGCGGAAGAGGTCGGAGAAGGAGTTTGGAGATCGGTAACTTTGAAGTGCCTGGGCTCTGTGAACTCTGTGTCCGAGCTCTGTGTTCTCCGTGGCTAAAAATGATTGGGAAGACGGGCGAGGAATCGGCCGCGGCCGACGGTGCCGACGAATTTGCCGTCGCGGACGGCGATCTCGCCGCGGACGGTGACGACTGATGGGCGGCCTTCGATGGGCCAGCCTTCGAAGGCGCTGTAATCGACGTTCATCGTCTGCGTGGCGGCGGAGATTTTGCCGCGGTAGGCCGGATCGTAGATCACGAGGTCGGCGTCGGAGCCGGGCTGTATCGCGCCTTTTTTCGGGAAGAGACCGAAGAGCTTGGCGGCCTTGGTGCTGGCGACGTCGACGAAGGTGTGGAGGTCGATTTTGCCGGTTTTGACACCGTAGGTGTAGAGGAGGTTCACGCGGTCCTCGAGGGCGGGGATGCCGTTGGGGATCTTGGTGAAATCGGCCGCGCCCATCGGCTTTTGGCCTTTGAAATCGAAGGGCGCGTGGTCGGTGGCCACGGTTTGAACGAGGCCGGTGCGGAGAGCGTTCCAGAGGACGGACTGGTTCTTCGCGTCGCGGAGCGGAGGCGACATCACGAACTTGGCGCCTTCGAAGTCGGGGCGCTCGGCGTAGGTTTTGTCGATGAGGAGATACTGGATGAGCGTCTCGACCGAGACGTCGACGCCGCGGAGGCGGGCTTCGAGGGCTTTTTTCAGAGCCTCTTCGCAGCTTAGGTGGACGATGTAGATGCTGGCGCCGGTGAGCTCGGCGAAGGTCATCAGGTGGTGCACGCCCTCGGCCTCGACGAGGGGCGGGCGGCTTTCGTGGTGCTGGGCGGGGTCGGTTTTTCCGGCGGCGAGCAGCTCTTTTTGGCGCTCGAAGACCAGTGTTTCGTTTTCGCAGTGGGCGGTGACGATGACGCCGAGTTCCTTGGCGAGCTTGAGGGTCGCGTAGAGCTCGGTGTCGTCGATTCCGAAGGAGCCTTTGTCGGCGAGGAAGATTTTGAAGGAGGAGACGCCGGCGGCGACGATGGCGCGGAGCTGCTCGGCGGCCTCGGCGTCGAAGCGGGTGACGCCCATGTGGTAGCTGTAATCGCAGCAGGCTTTGCCGATGGAGTGGGCGTTCCAGGTGTCGAAGCCCTCCTTGGCGCTCATGGTGCGCGAGGGGCAGACCATGTCGAAAATGGTGGTGGTGCCGCCGACGAGCGCGGCCTTGGTGCCGGTTTCGTAGGTGTCTTTCGAATACGTGCCCATGAAGGGAAGGTAGATGTGGGTGTGGGGATCGATGAAGCCGGGGAAGACGTATTTGCCGGTGGCGTCGATCACCACGGCGCCGGCGGGGGCGGGGAGGTTTTGGCCGATGCGCGAGATCGTTTCGCCCTCGACGAGGATGTCGGCAAGGTAGCGCTCGGTGGCGGTGACGATCTCGCCGTTGCGGATGAGGAGGCTCATGGGAGCTGGTTTATTTTCACAGAAGAGAACGAAGATAAGGAAGGGATCGGAAAGAGGCTGCTTCGTTCACTTCGTTACCTTCTGTGAAACGAATTGGTTTTATTTCTTCCAGACGTCGCCGACGCCTTCGGTGAACCAGCGGGAGCTGACGACTTTTTGGCGGGTGTAGAACTGGACGGCTTCCTTGCCCTGGATGTGGAGGTCGCCGAAGAAGGAGTCGTCCCAGCCGGTGAAGGGGAACATCGCCATGGTGGCGGGGACGCCGACGTTGATGCCGACCATGCCGGCCTTCACGCGGTGCTTGAACTCGCGGGCGGCGAGACCGCTGTTGGTGAAGATCGCGGCGCCGTTGCCGTAGGCGGATTTGTTCGCGGTCTCGATGGCGGCGTCGAGGTCGTCCATGCGCATGACGTTGAGCACGGGGCCGAAAACCTCTTCGCGGGCGAGCTTCATGTGGTCCTGCACGTTGTCGACGATGGTGGGGCCGAGATAGAAGCCGGACGGCGCTTCCGGGACGCGGAGGGAGCGGCCGTCGGCGAGGATCTTGGCGCCTTCGGCTTCGCCGGTGTCGACGAGGCCGGCGACGCGGTCGCGGTGGTCGGCGGTGATGAGCGCGCCCATGTGCGGCTGGGCGGCGCGGTCGGTGGGGCCGACCTTGATGGCCTTGGCGGCGGCGACGAGGTCGGGAAGAAGTTTTTGCGCGGCGGAGCCGACGATGAGGGCGGTCGAGCCGGCCATGCAGCGTTCGCCGGCGCAGCCGAAGGCGGCGGTGGCGAGGTTTTCGACCGTCTTGCCCATGTCGGCGTCAGGCATGACGACGATGTAGTTTTTGGCCCCGCCGTTGGCCTGCGAGCGTTTGCCGTGGAGGACGGCGGTCTCGTGGATGTATTTCGCGACGGGGGTGGAGCCGACGAAGGAGACGGCTTTTACGCTCGGGTGGACGAGCAGCATGTCGACGACCTCCTTGCCGCCGTGGACGAGGTTGAGCACGCCCTTGGGCAGGCCGGCCTGCTCGAGCAGCTCGACGAGGGCGATGGCGGTGAGCGGGACTTTTTCGCTGGGCTTGAGGACGAAGGTGTTTCCGCAGGCGACGGCGAGCGGGAACATCCACAGCGGCACCATCGCGGGGAAGTTGAAGGGCGTGATGCCGACGCAGACGCCGAGCGGCTGGTTGAGCGTTTCGCAGTCCACGCCGCGGGCGATGTTCTCGAGGGTATCGCCCATGAGGAGCGTGGGGATACCGCAGGCGTATTCGATGTTTTCGAGGCCGCGGTGGAGGTCGCCCTTGGCCTCGACGGCGGTCTTGCCGTGCTCGCGCGAGATGAGGGCGGTGAGGCGATCGAAGTTCTGCTCCACGAGGTGGCGGAAGCGGAAGAAGACCCGGGCGCGGTCGACGGGCGGCGTCTCGCTCCAGGCGGGGAAGGCGGCGGCGGCGGCGGCGATGGCGGCCTCGGCGTCGAGCTTCGTGCCGACCGGGCAGGACGCGATGGTCTCGCCCGTGGAGGGGTTGAAGACGGGCGTGGTGGCATCGCCGCTACCGGGAGTCCAGGCGCCGGCTATGTAGTTTTGGCAGAGGGTCAGGGACACGAAGAAGAGATGGCCGCAAGAAGGCGCAGAAGGCGCAAAAAGTCGGAGTCGATGGTTCTTGTTTTGTGACTTCTGCGACTCTTTGCGGCCAAGGATCGATGGTTTACCGTGCGAGGGCGTTGGACTGTTTGACGAAGTCGTCGCCGGTCCATTCGGCGTCGTTGGCGACCATCTTTTTGGCCTCGGCGGCTTTTTGCGCGGCTTTGCGGGCGAGCTGTTTTTGGACGAGGTCGGCGTGGGTGGTGAAGTAGTCGAGGCTCTTGCCCTTGAAGTCGGCGAGGGTCTCGAACTTGTGCTTGGCCATGAAGGCGAGGAGCTGCTCCTGCATCGGCTTCACGCATTCGTATCCGAACTTCATTACGCCGGTGCAGACCTGCACCGTATCGGCGCCGAGGAGGATAAACTGGGCGGCGTCCTCGCCGGTCTCGATGCCGCCGAGGCCGGAGAGGCTGCGGTCGGGGAACTCTTTCCGGATCATGGTCGCGAGCTCCATGACCATGCGGAGGGCGATGGGTTTGACGGCCTTTGAGGAGTAGCCGCCGGGCGTGGTGTAGCCTTCGACGGTGGGCTCGGGGCGGAGCGTGTCGAGGTTCACGCTTGTGACGCTGCGGATGGTGTTGATGGCGGAGAGGCCGGTGGCGCCTCCGCGGAGGGCGGCGCGGCCGGGTTCCTCGATATGGGTGATGTTGGGCGTCATCTTCGCCCAGACGGGGAGCTTGGTGGCGGCCTTCACCCAGCCGCAGACCTCGAGGAGGATGTCGGGGTCCTGCCCCATGGCGGCGCCCATCTTGCGCTCGGGCAGGCCGTGGGGGCAGGAGAAGTTGAGCTCGAAGGCGTCGACGCCGGCGGCCTCGCAGCGCTGCACGATCTCGAACCAGGCGTCCTTGTTGAATTCCTCCATGATGGAGGCGATAAGGGCGCCGGGAGGCTGGGCGTCCTTGCAGCGCTTGAACTCGTCTTCCCAGAGCTTGAAGGGGCGGTCGCTGATGAGCTCGATGTTTTCCCAGCCGATGACCTCGCCGCTGAGGGCGTAGGTCTTGGCGTAGCGCGGGGAGACGTTGACGACCTTCGAGGCGTCGAGGCTGACGGTTTTGGCGATGACGGCGCCCCAGCCCTCGCGGAAGGCGCGGTTGATAACGCTGAGATTGGTGCCGGGGGGACCGGAGCCGATGACGAAGGGGTTGGGGAGCTTCAGGCCGTCGACGGTGGTGGCGAGTGTAGGCATGGGAAATGGCGGGGTTTGGCGACCGGCCTCGCTCTGGTGTCTCGGGCCGGGGGATAGCCTTTTAGCAGGGCATGTGCCGGGCTGGCTTGGGGGTTGCTGAGCGTGGCGGATAGTCCGACTAATCGAACATGAATGCGACTCTAAACCCGGCCCGCGTCGTTTCTGATCTGAAAGAATTGCGCGCGCTGACGGGGGACGAGAACGGCGCGCAACGGGTGGCGTTCTCGCCGGTTTGGGTAAAGGCGCGGGTGTGGCTGAAGGCGAAGCTGGCGGCCCAGGGCGTCAACGCCGACGAGGCTTGACCTG